>JAUNGH010000229.1 GCA_030524605.1 Oscillospiraceae bacterium
CCGCTTCGCCCAGTACCGCCGCTGCACGGAGGTCTGCCGGCGGCGCTTTCAGATGGGCGTCCCGGTCATCCAGCTGGTGGCGGCCTGATCAACATTGATACTTATCTCCTTTTTTCCCCTCATAAAGGCTCCCGGCGGTTTGCCATACCGCCGGGGGCCGACTCCTTTTTTTGCCCTTTCCTCCCGGACAGGGCGTTTTTGCTGCGCTGCCATTCCTTTTCTGCCCGATCAGTGATATAATGGAAAAAATTTTGAGAGCCGTGCAATAAAATGCCCGGCTCGTGCGTTGATTGTATGAACAGGAGGAACGTCAAGATGTTCTGCATGACCGTGACGGAGCCGGCGCCCGGGGCCGGAGCCGCCTTGGAAACCTGTATCGCCCGCATCGCCGGCGGCGACCAGGAGGCGCTGGCACAGCTGTACGCCCAGACCCGCCCCGCCGTCTATGGCTTCGCCCTGTCGATCCTGAAAAACCCCCTCGACGCGGAGGACGTGCTGCACGACGCCTATCTCCAGGTGTGGAATGCCGCGCCCCAGTACCGCCCCCGCGGCAAGGCCATGGCCTGGCTGCTGACCATCGTCCGCAATCTGGCCATGGACCAGCTCCGCCGCCAAAGCCGCACGGAGCCCCTGGCGTGGGAGGACTGGCAGGACAGGTTCGCCGACGCTCCCGCCGTATCCGCCGAGGACCGCATGGCCCTGGCGGCCCTTCTGACGGCACTGGAGGACCAGGAGCGCCAGATCGTCACCCTCCACGCCCTGACGGGGCTGAAGCACCGGGAGATTGCCGCCCTGCTGGGTCTCCCACTCCCCACCGTTCTCTCCAAATACAGCCGGGCCTTAAAAAAATTGAGACTTGCTTGGAAGGAGGCAGACTGATATGCGCGATCAAGAACTGGAACAGCGCCTGCGGACCGCCGTGGAGCACGCCGCGCCGGACCCGTTGGAGCGCATTCTCGCCTCCTGCGGCACGCAGAAAGGAACTGTGATTCCCATGACAAATAAAAAGAAGCGCTGGATCCCCCTGGCGGCGGCCGCCATGCTGGCGCTGCTGCTGTGCGGCGGCTTTGGCCTGCACGGCTGGCAGACCGCCCACGCCGTGGCCTCCGTGGTGTCCCTGGACGTGAACCCCAGCATCCAGTTACAGGTAAATCAGAGGGAAAAGGTCCTCTCCGCCCAGGCCCTCAACGAGGACGCCCGGGTGATCCTGGAGGGCATGGACCTGCGGGACACCCAGCTGAACGTGGCGGTAAACGCCATCGTGGGCTCCCTCCTGCAGCACGGCTATCTGGACCGCCTGTCCTCCGCCATCCTGATCTCCGTGGAGGACAGCGACGCCCAGCGGGCCGTGCGTCTGGAGACCGCCCTGACGGCGGAGGTGGACGCCGCCCTGCAAAACGCCTCCGCAGGGGCCGCCGTCCTCAGCCAGGTGGTGACATACGACGCGGGACTGGAGCCTCAGGCCCAGGCCAACAGCATCTCCGTGGGCAAGGCAGCCCTGATCCGGCGGGTGCAGGAGCTGAACGGCCAACTGGCCTTCGAGGCCCTGGCGGCCCTCTCCGTGGAGGAGCTGAAGCAGCTGTGGGAGACCGGCGCGCCGGGGCTGCCCATTGGCAAGGACGCCGCGGCATACGCCGCTCAGGAATACGCCGGGCTGCTGGATGTCAGCGCCGTGACCTGGGACGTGGACCCGGAGCTGGACGAGTATCCCGCCCACTATGAGGTGGAGCTGAAAACCGCCTTCGGCGAATTCGACTACGACGTGGACGCTTACAGCGGCAAGGTGCTGAAAGGTCCCGCCGATGTGCTGGCAAGCCCTGCCGCCGCAGCCGCCCAGCCCAGCACGTCCGCCGCCCTCATCACCGAGGACAAGGCCCAGTCCATCGCCCTGGAGCACGCCGGGGTCAAGGAGGCCGACGCCCTGGGCCTGCGGGCGAAGCTGGACCGGGAGGACGGCGTTCAGGTCTACGACGTGGAATTCCGGGCGGACGGCATTGAGTACGAGTACGAGCTGCTGGCTGCCGACGGCACCATTTTGAAGGCCGAGCGGGACAAGGACGGCCACTGGTACGTCTCCGGCAGCAACACCAACACCGGCACCTCCTATATCGGCGAGGCCGCCGCGAAAAAGGCGGCGCTGGCCCACGCCGGAGTCGGAGAGGGCGATACGAAATATATCCACTGCTGGCTGGAATACGGCGACGGCCGGGCGGAGTATTACGAGGTGGAGTTCCAGGCGGGCAGCACCCAGTACGAGTATGAGATCGGCCTGTACGACGGGAGCGTCCTGAAGAGCGAGCAGGAGACCTTCGGCACCGCCGGAAAGGCTCAGGCCGGCGGCTCCTATATCGGCGCGGAGGCCGCCAAGAGCGCCGCGTTCAAGCATGCCGGCGTCAGCGCCGCCGATGTGACGGAACTGGAATGCGAACTGGACGAGGACGACGGCGTCTGGCTGTATGAGGTGGAATTTGAGGTCGGCCGGACGGAGTACGAATACGAGATCGACGCCGTATCCGGCGCGATCCTGAAAGCGGAACAGGATATCGACGACTGAGCAAAAAAAGACCAGCGGCCTGCGGGCCGCTGGTCTTTTGTCACGCTTCGCCCTCCGGCCGCTCCGGGTCGTTTTCCTCCCGGGCCTGCCGCAGGTAATCCGTCTCCGCCGTCTTTTTGCTGGGCACAAAGCCCAGGGCGGCGTTCTTTTTCGTGCCCTTGCCCCGGGCGTAGAAGAACCCGGCCACGGAAAATACCACCGCGCCGATAAAGTTCACGAACAGGTCCTTCATCGTGTCGATCAGGCCGATGTCCAGATAGCCCCCCAGGCCCAGGCTCTCGCCGTTGACGGCCACGTCCTGGATGTTGGGGATGGCCACCACCTTGTTGCTCCGTGTGGTGTCCAGGGCCACGGTATAGAGGGCGTTGATAATGGTGTCCTTCTGCATGTCCGTGTGGAACAGCATATCCGCGCCGAACTCAAAAAACTCCCACAGCACGCCGATGGTCATGGAGAAGCAGAAGGCCACCAGCGCCAGGAAAAAGGGCGACAGGTCGAAGGTCAGCCGCTCGTCGTCGTTCAGCAGGATGACCATGGAGAAGCCCACCGCTGCGGCCAGAAAGCCGTTGAGGGTGTGGAGCATGGTGTCCCAGTTGGGGACATTCACGTAAAAGGCGTTGACCTCGCCCAAAATCTCCGCCGCGAAGATGAAGCACAGGATGGTGATCTCCAGAGGCGGCGGCAGCTCGATGCGCAGCTTCACCTGGAGCCAGCTGGG
>JAUNGH010000230.1 GCA_030524605.1 Oscillospiraceae bacterium
TGTCGTGCTGATACTGGCCCACGCCGATGGCCTTGGGGTCGATCTTCACCAGCTCCGCCAGGGGGTCCTGGAGCCGCCGGGCGATGGACACGGCGGAGCGGAGGTTCACGTCGTACTGGGGGAACTCCTCCGCCGCCAGCGGGCTTGCGGAGTAGACGGAGGCCCCCGCCTCGGAGACGATCATATAGCTGACCTGGTATCCGGCGGCGGACACCTGGCGGATCAGCTCCACCGCCATCTGCTCCGTCTCCCGGCTGGCGGTGCCGTTGCCGATGGCGATGTGCTCCACGCCGTGCCTGCGGATAAGCTTGGACAGGGCCGCGATGGCCTCGTTCTTCTGCCGCTCGCCGTAGGTGGGATACACCACGGCGGTGTCCAGCACCTTGCCGGTGCCGTCCACCACCGCCACTTTACAGCCCATGCGGTAGCCGGGATCCAGGCCCATGGTGACCTTTCCCTTCACCGGCGGCTGCATCAGCAAAGGCCGCAGGTTCAGGGCAAACTGGCCGATGGCCCCCTCGCTGGCGGTCTCCGTGAGAGACGACCGGGCCTCCCGCTCCAGAGAGGGGAACAGCAGGCGGTCGTAGGCATCCTCCGCCGCGGCCTTGACAAACTCCATGGCGGCGCTTCCGGGGACCACCGCATGGCGGCGGACGGCCCGCAGGGCCAGCTCCCGGTCCAGCTCGATGGAGACTTTCAATTTCTCCTCTTTCTCGCCCCGGTTGACGGCCAATATCTGGTGGCCCTGGAGCCGGGAGAGGGCTTGGGAGAAGTCGTAGTACAGGCGGTAGACGGAGTCCTCCTCCGTGGCGGCGGCGCTGGTGAGCCTGCCGCTTTTCATCAGCAGCTCCCGCAGCTTTTTCCGCAGGTCCGCGTCGTCGCTGATCTGCTCGGCGATGATGTCGGAGGCCCCCGCCAGGGCGTCCTCCGCCGTCTCCACGCCCTTTTCCGGATCGATATACTTCGCCGCCTCCGTCAGCGGGTCCGGGCAGTCCGGCCCCTGGGCGAACAGCACCGCCGCCAGGGGCTCCAGCCCCTTTTCGCGCGCCTGCGTGGCACGGGTGCGGCGCTTTTGCTTATAGGGCCTGTAAAGGTCCTCCACCTCCGCCAGGGTCTGGGCCTTGTCGATGGCGGCGGCCAGTTCCTCCGTCAGCTTGCCCTGCTCCTCAATGGCGGCCTTCACCGTCTCCCGCCGCTCCTGAAGGCCCCGGAGGTAGCCCAGCCGCTCCTCCAGCGCCCGCAGGGAGGTGTCGTCCATGGCGCCGTGGAGCTCCTTGCGGTAGCGGGCGATGAAGGGGATGGTGTTGCCCTCGTCCAGCAGCCGCACCACGTTTTCCACGTGCTGAGGCTGTTTGTCCAGTTCCTTTGCCAGTTGTTGAATGATTGCGTCCATAGTCGTTCCTTTCAGTTCCAAATGCTGTGGGCGATCTCCGCCAGGGGTTCCGATCCAGGGGGCCCTGGCGGAAACCTCACGGCGCGCCTCCTGAAAACAGGCAGGGCAGGGGCCCGCCCCCGCCCTGCTTTCCCTTTGTTATTTATGATACAACTTCTTCGTCTCATACCGGGGCTCGCAGCTGACGTTGATGCCCAGCCGCTTCAGCAGCTTGTCGTCCACGTCGCTGAGGACCACGGAGAAGTGTGCGTCGCAGCCCCGGAGCTTGGGGAGCTGCTGCTGGGCCATTTCCGCCAGGGGGTTGGTCAGGGCCGAGATGGTCAGGGCCATCAGCACCTCGTCGGTGTGGAGGCGGGGGTTCCGGTGGCCCAGATACGCCGTCTTCAGCCGGCAAACAGGCTCCAGCACCTGGGCGGAGATCAGTTCAAAGTGGTCGTCGATGCCGCCCACGGCCTTCAGGGCGTTCAGCAGCAGGGCCGAAGCAGCCCCCAGGGTGTCGGAGGTCTTGCCGGTGACCACACGGCCGTCGGGCAGGGCCATGGCCCCGGCGGGGCCGTTGGTGGTCTCCGCCTTCAAAAGCGCCGCCGAAACCGCCGGACAGATCTCCGGCGTGACGTTCGCCTGCTGCATCACCAGCTCCAGCTTGCGCACCGGCTCGTCCCCGGCCTTGCCCTGGAGCCGCTCCACGCAGGCGGTGTAGTACCGGCGCAGGATCTCCTGCCGGGAGGCGGCACAGCAGACGCCGTCGTCCACGATGCAGTTCCCGGCCATGTTGACGCCCATGTCCGTGGGTGACCTGTAGGGGGACCTGCCCTGGATCTTCTCGAAGATGGCGTTCAGCACCGGGAAGATCTCCACGTCCCGGTTGTAGTTGACGGCGGTTTTCCCGTAGGCCTCCAGGTGGAAGGGGTCGATCATGTTCACGTCGTTCAGGTCCGCCGTGGCGGCCTCATAGGCCAGGTTCACCGGATGCTTCAGCGGCAGGTTCCAGATGGGGAAGGTCTCGAACTTGGCGTAGCCTGCGGAGATGCCCCGCTTGTCGTCGTGGTACAGCTGGCTCAGGCAGGTGGCCATCTTGCCGCTGCCGGGGCCGGGGGCCGTCACCACCACCAGGGAGCGGGTGGTCTCGATGTAGTCGTTCTTCCCCAGGCCCTCGTCGCTGACGATGTGGGGGATGTCGGAGGGATAGCCCGCGATGGGATAGTGTCGGTAGCAGCGGATACCCAGGACCTTCAGGCGCTTCAAAAAGGCGTCGGCGGCGGCCTGTCCGCTGTACCGCGTCAGCACCACGCTGCCCACGTACAGGTCCATCCCCCGGAAGATGTCGATCAGGCGGAGCACATCGTCGTCATAGGTGATGCCCAGATCGCCCCGGACCTTGTTCTTCTCAATATCCGCCGCGTTGATGGCGATGACGATCTCCACGTCGTCCTTCAGCTGCTGGAGCATGCGGATCTTGCTGTCCGGCGCAAAGCCCGGCAGGACCCGGGACGCGTGGTAGTCGTCGAACAGCTTGCCGCCGAACTCCAGGTACAGCTTGCCGCCGAACTGGGCGATGCGGCGCTTGATCTGCTCCGACTGGGTGGTCAGGTACTTTTGGTTGTCGAATCCAATGGCTGTCATATGTATGTTCCCCTTTTCTCTGTTCTTTCCAATCCCGGGATAGTATATCATACGCAGTCGAATTTTGGAAGTGGGAGAGCGGCTCTTTTTCGGCCCGTCCCCGCTTGCGGGCGGCCCGGCCCTGTGGTAAAATCGGACGCAATGACAAGCGGGAGGTCTTATCATGGACAACAAAGAGAAATTTACCGGGCGGCACCTGGACTACGCGGCGGCGCGCCCC
>JAUNGH010000231.1 GCA_030524605.1 Oscillospiraceae bacterium
AGATGGGTCCAAAATTGGGGATAGGAATGCCGTTTTTTGGGGGGACGGCAACATGCGGATCAGCCCTTCACCATGGAGGCGATCTCCGCGGCGAAGTTCTCCTGCTTCTTCTCGATGCCCTCGCCCTTCTCGAAGCGGACGGCGTTCTTGAAGGTGATGGTGCCGCCCAGCGCCTTCGCGGCAGCGGCGATATACTTCTCAACGCTCAGGGTGTTGTCCTTCACGAACTCCTGCTGCAGCAGGCAGTTCTCGGCATAGAACTTGTTCAGCTTGCC
This sequence comes from Oscillospiraceae bacterium, assembly GCA_030524605.1. GTDB lineage: Bacteria > Bacillota > Clostridia > Oscillospirales > Oscillospiraceae > Oscillibacter. The sequence goes on from JAUNGH010000231.1 coordinate 276, forward strand.
CATGACGATCTTCTCCCGGACGGCCTCGGGCTTGGAGGCCATCTTCGGGTCGTTCTCCATCTGGACCATCATGATCTTCTTCTCTTCATCCAGAACATCCTGGGTGACCTGAGACTTGTCCCAGAAGCGGGGGTTCAGAGCGGCGATCTGCATGGCGACATCCTTGCCGACCTCTTCCACCTTCTCGGCGGGCAGGTCGGTCTCCAGGTTCACCAGCACACCGATCTTGCCGCCGGCGTGGACATAGGACACGGACACGCCGTCCGCGAAGCGGGCGAAGCGGCGGACCTTGATGTTCTCGCCGATGACCAGGACCATCTCCTGCTGCTGCTGGGTCACGGTCAGGTCGGTGCCCAGATACTTGGTCTCCATCAGGGCGTCCAGATCGGCGGGGTTCTCCTTGGCCACGGTGGCGGCCACGCCCTTGACGAATTCCACGAACTTCTCGTTCTTGCCCACGAAGTCGGTCTCGGCGTTGACCTCGACCACCACGCCCACGCCGTCCACGACGGTGGCGAAGGCCATACCCTCGGCGGCGATGCGGCCGGCCTTCTTGGCAGAGGCGGCCATGCCCTTCTCGCGCAGCCACTCGACGGCCTTGTCGATGTCGCCGTCAGAAGCGGTCAGAGCCTTTTTGCAATCCATCATGCCCACGCCGGTCATCTCGCGCAGGTTCTTTACATCAGCTGCGGTAAAAGCCATTTTTGTTTCCTCCAATATTGTTGATATCAAAGCGCTTTGCGCGCTCGAACAGCCAAATTACTCGGCGTCCTCGGCCTTCTCGGCGGCGGCCTCCTCGGTCTGCTCGCCCTGCTTGCCCTCCAGCACGGCGTTGGCCATGATAGAGGAGATCAGCTTGATGGCGCGGATGGCGTCGTCGTTGCCGGGGATGACGTAGTCGATCTCGTCGGGATCGCAGTTGGTGTCGGCGATGGCCACCACGGGGATGCCCAGCTTGTGGGCCTCGGCGATGGCGTTGCGCTCCTTGCGGGTGTCCACGATGAACAGGGCGCCGGGCAGCTTCTTCATTTCCTTCACGCCGCCCAGGTACTTCTCCAGCTTCTCGATCTCGCCCAGGTGCTTCATGACTTCCTTCTTGGGCAGCATGTCGAAGGTGCCGTCCTCCTGCATGGTCTTCAGCTGGTTCAGGCGGTCCACGCGGGTGCGCATGGTCTTGAAGTTGGTCATCATGCCGCCCAGCCAGCGGGCGTTGACATAGTACTGGCCGCAGCGGGTGGCCTCTTCGCGGATGGCCTCCTGGGCCTGCTTCTTGGTGCCGACGAACAGTAGGGACTGGCCGCTCTCACTGAGCTGGCGGACGAAGCTGTAGGCCTCCTCCAGCTTGCGGACGGTCTTCTGCAGGTCCACGATATAGATGCCGTTACGCTCGGTGTAGATATAGGGAGCCATCTTGGGGTTCCAACGGCGGGTCTGGTGACCGAAGTGGACGCCCGCCTCCAGCAGGGCCTTCATGGATACGACGCTAGAATTTGCCATAGTTGTTTGTTCCTCCAAATCAAATTTAGTTGTACCTCCGGCGGTTTCATCCCCCCTGCCAACCTGTTGGCACAGACAGGGAGTCTACACACCGTGCGGAATGCTGAAACATAATACCACAAGGCCGCGCCCGATGCAAGTATTTTTTCCCAGAAATCTTTAAAAATGTGCCGTTTTTTCGTCTTTCAGAACCTCCGCCGCCGCTTCCGCTCCAGATTGGGGTCCCGGCGCTGGAAGGGCTTGTCGATCAGAATGATGTCGTCCCCGATGCGCTGGATGCAGTCCCAGGGGATGTAGAACTCCTCCCCCCTGCCGAACAGGCCGAAGAAGCGGAAGGGGCCGCTGACCACGATGGCAACCACCTGTCCCTCCGGTATTTTCACGTCCACGTCGGAGACAAACCCCAGGCGGCAGCCGTCGCAGATGTTGATGACCTCTTTGCACCGTAAATCCCTGATCCTGCACTGCATCATGATCCCCTCCTTACAAAACCGTATGCGCCGCGGCGGCTGTCCTATGCGCCCACAATGCGACAAAAGCTTCCAGTATAGGAAAATCCGGCGGCGGAAATACTGACTTCATCACGGCAACGGAAGTTTCAAAAGGTCAGGGGGCGGCTTTTATGCAGGGAAAAGTCGAGATTGCGGGAGTCAACACGGCAAAGCTGAAAGTTCTGAAAAATGAGGAGACCATGGAGCTGCTGCGCCGGACCAAGGAGGGCGACCAGGAGGCCCGCCGCCAGCTGATCGAGGGCAACCTGCGGCTGGTTCTGTCTGTCATCCAGCGCTTTTCCAGCCGGGGCGAGAACGCGGACGACCTGTTCCAGGTGGGCTGCGTGGGGCTCATCAAGGCCATTGATAATTTTGACATCAACCAGCCGGTAAAATTTTCCACCTACGGCGTGCCAATGATCATCGGCGAGATCCGCCGCTATCTCCGGGACAACAGCGCCATCCGGGTCTCCCGCAGCATGCGGGACACCGCCTACCGGGTGCTCCAGACCCGGGACCGCCTGATCGCCGAGTCCCAGCGGGAGCCCACGGTGGAGCAGATCGCCAAGGAGCTGGGCATCCCCAGGGAGGAAGTGGTCTTCGCCATGGACGCCATCGTGGACCCGGTGTCGCTGTACGAGCCGGTGTATTCCGACGGCGGCGACGCCATCTGCGTCATGGACCAGGTCAGCGATACGAAGAACAACGACGAGAACTGGACGGACCGCATCGCCCTGAAGGACGCCCTTGGCCGCCTGGACGAACGGGAACGGCGCATCCTGTCCCTGCGGTTTTACGAGGGCAAGACCCAGATGGAGGTCTCCGCCGAGGTGGGCATCTCCCAGGCCCAGGTGTCCCGGCTGGAAAAGGGCGCCATCAACACCATCAAGAAGAATATTTAAAAGAAAAAGAGGCCCTGACGGGCCTCTTTTTTTATTCAGCAGGGGCCACACGGCTGAAGAAGCTGCCG
>JAUNGH010000232.1 GCA_030524605.1 Oscillospiraceae bacterium
GGGACTAAAACGAACCAATCAACCTAAAATGTTGTTCTTATATGATTGCAGCAGAGCAGAAGGCCCGCCTGACCTATGACAACATCCTGCGGCTCTCCGACGATCCGGACGTCAGCGACGCCATCCGCTTCCTGCGGGCCAGGGAGATCGTCCACTTCCAGCGCTTTGGCGAGGGCCTGCGGCTGGCGAAGGACCGCATGAACGAGAAGAACGTCTATTATATGAATCCTGCCTTCGATAAATAAGGCCGGATGCAACCACCCGCCGCCGTGGGAAATCACGGCGGCGGGTGTCTTTTCCTCGCGGCAATACTGTAAAGTTATATTGCTTTATAACTATTGCCGCTCCTGATTTATGCGCACCTGCGCTGAGATCACATCCACGATCCCACGGATGGAGATCTCCGCTGCCGTCAAAAACGGCTTAGGATAGCGGCGGCGCAGGGCGGCGGCTGTGACCTCCCCGATGCAGACGCAGGTGGTCCCCTCCGGCACCGCTTTGTGGGCGGCAAAATACAGCTCCACGCCGCTGGCGCTGGAGAAGGCCAGGAAGTCCATGGCGTCCAGCCGCTGCCTGGCCCAGGCGGAGATGTCCGGATCGGCGGAAAGACGATACAGGGGCACGTCCCGCACCGGGTATTTTTCCACCAGCGCCCCGGCCAGAGCGGGGCTGCCGTGGGCGGAGCGGAACAGCCACACCGGCTCCCCTGCCGGGACCGTGTCCAGCAGGGCATGGGCCAGGGCGGCGGTGGTGAAGGTCTCCGGGCACAGGTCTGCCCGGATGCCGTGGCTCTCCAGGGCAGCGGCGGTGGCGGCCCCGATGACGGCAAATTTGCAGGCGTAAAGGCGGCGCAGGTCGATCCGCTCCTCCGCCAACGTTTCGAAAAACAGGCGGACGCCGTTGGCGCTGGTGAACACCAGCCACTGCCGGTCTCCGCCGTACAGCGCGTCCAGAGCTGCGGACACGGGCAGCCGCTCCACCCGGGAGCGCTCCGCCGGAAAGGTCCTGGCCCCCAGGGCTTCCAGGGCGGGGCGCAGCTTGTCCGCCACCGCATCCGTTCCGGTCAGGCCCACGGTGATCCCCGCCAGGGGCCGGGGCACCGTGGAGGACACGTCCATCGCCGCCGTCTCTCCGATCACCACCACGGCGGGGGGCCGCACGTCCCGGGCCTTTTCCGCGATGTCCGCCAGAGTGCCCCGCACCGCCATGGGATGGGGCGCGTTCCCGCCGGAGATCACTGCCGCCGGGGTATCGGACGGCTTTCCGGCGGCCAGCAGCCGCTCCGTCAGCCGGGGCAGCTGGTGCAGGCCCATGAGAAACACCAGGGTCCCCTCCTCCAAGCGGGCCAGGGCCTCCAGGCCGGGGGGCAGGCCGTCCGGGGTGCCGGCGGTATGGGCGGTGACGATGTGGACGCTGCGGCTGACGCCGCGGTGGGTCACCGGGATGCCCGCCTCCGCCGGGATGGCAATGGCGGAGGTGACGCCGGGGACCTCCTCACAGGGGATGCCCGCCTGCCGGAGAGCCAGCAGCTCCTCCCCGCCCCGGCCGAAGACGAAGGGGTCGCCGCCCTTCAGCCGCACCACGGTTTTGCCCTCCCGGGCCTTGGCGATCAGCAGGGCGGTGATCTCCGCCTGGGACACGGAGTGGGCGCCCCGGCGCTTGCCCATATAGACGGTTTCGGCATTCGCCGGGATCTCGTCCAGCAGGGCCGGGTCGATGAGGTCGTCGTAGACCGCCGCGTCGCAGCTCCGCAGCAGCCGCAGGCCCCGCGCCGTGATGAGATCGGCGGCGCCGCACCCCGCCCCCACCAGATAGACACAGCCCAGGCTCATAACGTCTCCTCCCTTTCGCCAAGCAGGATGGCCCGCAGCTCCGCCTCCTCCAGCGGGCGGCCCGCCGCCAGCCGGGCGGCGAACAGCCGGGAGAAGGCGGCGGCCCGGGCCTCCTCCGGAAGAGCCGCCTTGACGGCGGGGCGCAGGGCGTCCAGCTCCGCCAGCAGCGCTCCGAAATCATCGGGCAGCAGGCCGGCGATCCGGTCCTTCAGATACACCGCCGCGCTGGGACTGGCCCCACCGGTGGAGATGCCAACCGACAGGTCTCCCCGCTTTACAAGCGCTGGAAACAAAAAGGTACAGGCATCCCTGTCGTCCACGGCGTTCACCGGGATGCGGCGATGGCGGCACTCCGCCGCGATACGGCGGTTCAGCGCCCGGTCGTCGGTGGCGGCGACGACGAACAGCTTGCCCTCCAGCAGATCGGGGCCGAAGGGGCGGCGCAGAAGGGTCAGCTCCGGGATGGCCTCCAGCGCGGGCAGCAGCTCAGGCGCGGCCACGGTCAGGCGGGGGCCGTAAGGCAGCAGCTTTTCGACCTTGCGCAGCGCCACGGTCCCGCCGCCGACGATCAGGCCCTCCTGCCGCTCCAACTCCATGAAAAAGGGAAAATAGCCCATCGGTCTCTCCTCATTCGTAGTAATACCGCCAGCCCTCCCGGTTGGCGGTGCGGCCCAGGGCAACGCCCATGACGCGGTTCAGCACACCGCCGGCATAGATCCCCTCCGGCGTGTCCGTCCGGACGAGACGGCCCTCCGCCAGCACCGCGATCTCGTCGGCGGACTGCATGGCAAGGCACAGGTCGTGGAGCACCATCACCACGGCCCTCCCCTGCCCCGCAAGACGGCGGGCCAGGGCCATGACCTCCAGCTGGTGGCGGACGTCCAGGTAGGTGGTGGGCTCGTCCATCAGGATGGTCTCCGTGTCCTGGGCCAGGGCCATGGCGAGATAGACCTTCTGCCGCTGGCCGCCGCTGAGCTCCGGCAGCGGGCGGCCGGCGATGTCCGCGGCGTCCGCCCACTCCAGGGCCCGCTGGGCGGCGGCCCGGTCCCCGGCCTGATAGCGGCGGGGATAGCCCAGGTGGGGAAAGCGCCCGTGGAGCACCATGCGGCGGGCGGTGATGTTGGGCACCGTCCGGGACTGGGGCAGATAGGCCACCCGCAGGGCGGTCTCCCGGGGCGAGCACTGCCCGATGGGCCTGCCGTCCAGCAGCGCCTGCCCATCCGGGACGGGCAGCAGCCCGCAGGCGGCCCGGAGGAGGGTGCTCTTGCCGCAGCCGTTGGGGCCCAGCAGACACAGCACCTTTCCCGGCGTGAAGTCCAGCGTGATGTCGTGGAGCACCTCCCTGCCCGGATATCCGGCGCAGAGGCCCCGCAGTTCAATCATGGGTGCGCCCTC
>JAUNGH010000007.1 GCA_030524605.1 Oscillospiraceae bacterium
TCTTTTCGTCGGGATTCCACTCCAGCTGGCAGCCCAGGTGGGGGCATTTCACTGAAACCGCGAACAGCTCGCCGTCCTCATCCCGGTAGACGCCCATTTTTTCGCCGTCCACATCCACCACGCCGCCGTGTCCGGCGGGCAGCTCCTCCGCGGAGACCCGCCCCGGTTCCAGCACCCGCCGCCCCAGGCCCCGGATGGAGCAGGCGGCGTCCTCCGCCAGCTGCTTGGCGGAGGCTCCCGCTTTGAACCGCTGGGGGGAGAACACCGCGCTGTCGGCCATGGGCTTCCGGCCCAGCGCCAGGTCGCTGAGAATTTCAGCCGCCACCACGGAGGAGGTCATGCCCCACTTCTGGAAGCCTGTGGCCACCAGCCAGTCCGGGCGGCTGTCGGCGTACCGGCCGATATAGGGCACGCCGTCCATGGGCATGCAGTCCTGGGCCGACCAGGCGGCGGCCACGCGGCACGCCGGCCAATACTGCCGGGCCGCCTGCCGCAGCAGTTCGTATTTTCCGCCCCGGCGGTTGTCCCCGGTGCGGTGGCCTCCGCCGCCCAGCAGGAGGTACTTCCCCCAGGAGCGGAAGGAGAGCCCGTCCTCGTCGATCCCCAGATAGCAGTCCCGCAGGTCCGCCGCGCCCTCCAGGGCCAGGACATAGCTGCGCTCCTGGTGCTGCCGGGCAAAGTAATACCCGGGCACACTGAGGAAGGGGAAGTGGCAGGTGAAGATCACTTTTTCCGCCGTCACGGCGCCCCGGTCCGTTTTGATCCGGTGCCCCTCCACCTCCAGGACCCGGCTGTGCTCATAGACGGTAAGGCCCTCCGCCAGGGCGGCGAGCAGCTTTAGGGGATGGAACCGGGCCTGGCCCCGCAGCCCCAGGGCAGCGGCGGGGAAGGGCAGCTCCGTGTCCCGGGTCAGGAACACGTCCATGCCCATAGCCTGGCAGATGTCATGCTCCTCCTGCAAGGCGCCCGGCGCCCCGACGGTGTACAAAAACGATGTGCAGCCGGTGAAGTCGCAGTCGATGTTCCGCTCCCGCACCAGCTGCCGCAACCGCTCCACCGCCCCCAGATTGGCCCAGGCGTACTGCTGGGCGGCCTCCAGGCCCAGGGTTTTGTTGAGCTGGCTGTACTTCAGGCCGTGCTGGGCCGTCAGCTTGGCGGTGGTGCCGCCGGTCTGCCCGCTGCCGGCGCGGTTTGCCTCCAGCACCACCGCGTCCGCGCCCTCCTGCCGCAGAAGGTCCGCCGTCAAAATACCCGCCAGCCCGCCGCCGATGACGGCGATATCCGCCTTTACGTCCCCCTCCAGCGCGGGAAACGGCGGCAGGGAAGCGGTCTTTGTCCAAATGGATTCCATAAAGCATGCCTCCTTTTCCGGTAGTATGCCCGGCTTTCACCATTCCATCGGTTTGACAGCGGCTGTGGGATTTGATATCATGTTTCCGAAAGTGAGGAATCCGAGATGGACAGCAGTTTTGATTTTTTGAACATGAGCTTTTTCACCAAGGCGTCGGTGTACCCCGGCAGCCTGGGTACCTTCCGCTACCGCTTCCAGCGCGACGGCTGGATGGGGGACGGCAGCATCCAGGCCTGGGTGTACGAAAACGTCAGCTTCGAGTTGGCCCAGGACGTGGAGACGGAGACCTTCCCCTGGACGGAGGAGGGGGTGGAGGCCCTGCGGGCGTGGCTGGCCGGGAAGCTGGCGGAGCGGGGGGCGGAACCCTACCGCATCCCCTATCCCGCGCCCAAGGCCACCTGATGTACTGGAACAGCCTGAACGGCTGGCTGCGGGCCCAATGCGGCACCAAGGTCTACAAGCTGGCCCTGTCCTCCGGCTGCACCTGCCCCAACCGGGACGGCACCCTGGGGGACCGGGGCTGCATCTTCTGCGACGGGGCGGGAGCCTTCGCGGAGGCGGGGGACATCCCGGCCCAGATCGCCGCCGCCAGGGCCCGGGTGGCCGCCAAGGCGGGGCCGGACGCCCGGTATATCGCCTACTTCCAGTCCTTCACCAACACCTACGGCCCAACCGAGCGGCTGCGGGCGCTGTACACCGCCGCCATGGCGCCGCCGGATGTCGTGATCCTGTCCATCGCCACCCGGCCGGACTGCCTGGGGCCGGAGATCCTGGCGCTGCTGGCGGAGCTGAACTGCATCAAGCCCGTCTGGGTGGAGCTGGGGCTTCAGACCATCCACCCCACCTCCGCCGCCTATATCCGCCGGGGCTATGACCTGCCGGTCTACGAGACGGCGGCGGCAAACCTGCGGGCGCTGGGCATTACCGTTGTGACTCATCAAATTCTGGGCCTGCCGGGGGAGACACGGGCGGATATGGCCAAAACTGCGCAATATATTGGACAATCAGGCGCAAATGGTGTCAAATTTCATCTGCTTCATGTTCTGCGGGGCACGGATCTGGCGGCGGACTGGCAGGCCGGGAAATTCCAGGCCATGACATTGGCGGACTACATCGCCGCCCTGGAGGACTGCATCCGCAGCATCCCCCGGGACGTGGTGGTTCACCGCCTCACCGGGGACGGCGCCAAGCGGGATCTGCTGGCCCCGCTGTGGAGCGGGGACAAGAAGCGGGTGCTGAACGCCATCCACGCCGCCTTTGCGCGGGACGATGTGGAGCAGGGCAGCGCCCTGTAAAAAAAGATGCCGCGGGGCAATGTCCGCGGCATCCGGTCTCTGATTGTTCGGGATGTTACGCCAAGGGCTCAAACGGCCCGCCCGTCTCCAGGTCGTGCCAGACGAATTTACCGTCCTCCAGCGTCATATAGCTGCGGGGGGTGCCGTCCTTGGGCAGGGCCAGGGAGCCGGGATTCAGATAGGTGAACCCCTCATAGGCCCGCCGTACCGGCAGATGGATGTGGCCGCACAGCAGAAAGTCCCCATGCCGCAGGGGCGGCGGGTTGTCGGGGCCGTGGAGGTGCCCGTGGGTGGCGCAGATATTCAGGCCGTCCACGGCCAAAAAGGCGTAGTCCGCCAGGATGGGGAAGTCCAGCACCATCTGATCCACCTCCGCGTCGCAGTTGCCCCGGACGCAGAGGAGCCGGTCGGCCACGCCGTTCAGCAGTGCGGTGACGGCCTTGGTGTCATAGTCCTCCGGCAGCGGGTTCCGGGGGCCGTGGTACAGCAGGTCCCCCAGCAGCACCATCCGGCCGGCCTGCTCCCGCCGGAAGGCTTCCAGCAGCAGGCGGCAGCAGTGGGCGGAGCCGTGGAGGTCGGATGCGATCAGCAGTTTCATACACGATGTCTCCTTTGTTGAACTGCCATCATTGTACCGCGCCGGAGACCGAAAAGCAATGCGGAATCTTGCAACCTCCGCGGAAGTGGTATATAATACGCTGGATCGAAATCCAAATCAGAACAGGAGCGATATGGAATGGATTTGCGCGTTTCACAGCTGCTGGACCTCTCCCACACGATGGCGGGGGAGTATCTGGCACAATTTGAATATCCCTGGCAGGCCCTGGACGGCATCAAGGAGCTGATCCTGTCCCTTGGCCCCACCCTGGCCCCGGAGGAGTATGACCAGCCCTCCCCCGGCGTCTGGGTCCACAGGACCGCCGCCGTGGCGCCCACGGCCTATCTGGGGGCGCCCTGCATCATCGGCCCCAAAACCGAGGTGCGGCACTGTGCCTTCGTCCGCGGCTCCGCGCTGGTGGGGGAGGGCTGCGTGGTCGGCAACTCCGTGGAATTGAAGAACGTCATCCTCTTCGACGGCGTCCAGACGCCCCATTATAATTACGTGGGCGATTCCATTCTGGGCTATAAGAGCCACATGGGCGCCGGGTCCATCACCTCCAACGTGAAGTCCGACAAGACCCTGGTGGTGGTGAAAGACGGCGGCAGGCTGATCCCCACAGGCCGCAAAAAATTCGGCGCCATCCTGGGCGACCATGTGGAGGTGGGCTGCAACAGCGTTCTGAATCCCGGCACGGTCATCGGCCGCGGCAGCAGCGTCTATCCCACCTCCTCCGTCCGGGGCGTCATCCCCGCCGGCAGCATCTACAAGGGCCGCGGCGATATCGTTTTGCGAGAGGAACTATGAAAAAAGCCCTGAGGCACTTTCGCCGCCTCAGGGCTTTTTTGCAGATCCTCGCTGTCCCAGGGCCTTTTTAACGCCGGCTTCAGCGGCCTGGCCGTTTCCTTTGCCATGCTGCTGTGGGAGCCGCGTTCTCATGGAGCGCTCATGCCCATGGCATATCGCGCGGAGCCAATCGCAGTTTCCCAGGCACATGACAGACTGCGGAAGATCAGAGAGTTTTGGGGGGATATTTTTTGTAAGTGGCAAGGCTCACAGCAGCCAGCGCGATCGCGCAGGCGATGGTCCCGGGCACGGCGGAGCCGAGGCCGAAGGGCTGGCCCAGCAGCTTCCAGCCGATGCAGACGGCAAAGCCGCTGACCATGCCCGCGATGATCCCCTGATTGGTGGCCTTTTTCCAGAACAGGGCCGCAAACGCCGGGATCCCGGCCGCCGCAGCGTAGAAGGTCCATGCGAACATCAGGATATTGTAGGCGTTCTTGATGTACAGTGCAATGACCAGCGCCCCCAGGGGGAGAATGACGGAAAACAGCCGGGACAGACGCAGCTCGGTCTTTTCGCTCATTTCGGGGTGGAGCGTCTTGCCGATATCCCGGACACAGGTCTGGACGGAGACCAGCAGATAGCTGTCCGCTGTGGACATGATGACCGAGAGCATCCCTGCCAGGGCGACGCCCGTCAGGCCGATGGGCAGCACCTTGATGGCCAGGGCGGGGACGACGGCGTCGGTGGAGCCATACTGCGCCAGGACATCGTCTCCGATGATCTGGTGGGCCACGATGCCCATGAAGAACACCAGGAAGATGGTCACGCCGTAGACGGCGGTGCCCAGGAACATGCCCTCTTTCGCGGCCTTCCGGTTCTTGGCGGCGAAGGCCCGCTGCCACATCTCCGCCCCGGCCATGGTGAACACCAGATACGTCACGATATCGCCCAGGATACTGCCGTCGAGATAGGGCTTCACCAGGGCGGGGTCCAGGTTTGCCGTGAAATTGGAGATCCCCCCCACGTTGATGAGAGAGGCTGCAGGGATCAGGATGTAGACGAACAGGATCAGGATATAGAATTGCAGCACGTCCGTATACACCACGCCGAACAAGCCGGAGGTGGCGGTGTAGATCATGAAGACGACGCACGCGATCAGCGCGCCCACCTCGTAGGAAAGACCGATCTCCCCGCCCAGCATGTTGACGATGGTGGCGGTGGCAGTCACCTGGGAGGCCACCGTGCCCATCATGGTGAAGGCGATCATGGCGGACAAAATGAGCTTTGCCGTCTTCCCGAACCGCATCTCAAAAAGCTCTGGGATCGACGAGATATTGTACTTCATGCCGATATCCGAAATTTTTCCCGCGATGCCGGAGAAGATGAACATGCCCAGCAGATACGGCAAGGCGGTCATGACCGCCTTGAACCCGCTGGAGTACGCGACGCCCGCGCGGCCCATCAGCCCGCTGCCGCCGATGATGGTGGCGCAGACGGTGGCCATCAGCACCAGCGGGCCGAAGGATCTGCCGGCGACATAGTAGTCTCCGCTGCTCTTGATCCGCCTGGCGGCGTAGACCCCCACTAAAACCATTGCCAGCAGGTATATTGCGACGATTGCCAGATCCCAAATGCTGATTTGACCGTGATCCATGAATGCCTCCTTTTCCGCATGGTTGATGCTGCCGTGTCCCGTCAATGAACCAACAGGGGTGGATAAAAGAAATAGCTATGGTTTGAACCATAGCTATTGTTCATGATTCTTCAAATATTCGCCGTATATTTTTCTCTGGATCCTGATGTACTCCCTGGCGTCGTCCGGGCCGAGACTTTCCAGCATTTTGGACACCTGGGAAATGGTCTCTCTCCGGTTTTCCTCAATGGCCTTCACGCCCTCCTGCGTCAGCTGCACAAGGACCTGTCTGCTGTCCCGGGGATCCTCCGTCCGCACGATCAGGCGCTTTTCCTCCATGTGATTGAGCAGGCTGGCGATGCGGGCCGTGCTGACCGACAGCCGTTTGCTCAGTTCTTTCGGATGAACAGCGGTTCCCCGTGCGCTCAAATAGTCCAGAACGAACAGCTCACCCTTTACCATCCTGGAGATCTGCTGGCTCACCGGGAGCTGCATCAGGTTTGCATTGATTTTTAAAAGTTCGCCTGCAAGTATTTCGTAATACATAGGACCGCCTCATTTGACTAACCCTGTTAGTTATCATATCACGATAAGAGGCTGATGTCAACCATGGCCTTTTTCCCCGCTTTGCGGTATAGTATAAAAAGGCGGGGCTGCCGCAGAATTAATAATTCTGAAACAAAACGCAAACATTTGATAAACAAACGGCTGGTATATGATGACACAACCGGGCCTTTCCCCGGAGCATGGAGGTGAGAAAGCGTGCGTCTGCCGCCCAAATTCAGGAAACTGCTGTACCCTGGCCCGCTGTGGGTCATCGTGTTTGCCGTTTCAGGCGGCGGAATGCTGTTCCTCACATTCTCAAAGGGCCTTGAGGAGACCCCGTTTGCCTATGCGTCCTATGTCCTGTCCGCCTATGCGCTGGTTATCGCGTGCGCGTATATTGCCGGCGGCCTGCGGGGGAATTGGAAAGCCCTGCTGCACCGCAACCGATACGTCCACCGATATCTGACCGATATCCCCTTCAGGACCCACGTCTCCCTGTACATGTCCCTGGCCGTCAATCTGGCTTTCGCGGCGGTCAAGCTCTTTTTCGGCGTCCGCTGCCGGTCCGTGTGGTTCGGCACACTGGCGGTTTACTATATCATGCTGTCCCTGCTGCGGTTTCTGCTGCTGCATTCCGTCCGCCGGAACGGGATCGGGACGGAGCTTGTCTCTGAATGGCTGCGTTACCGCCTGTGCGGCATCATCCTGCTGCTGATGAACATCGTCCTGGCCGGCGTTGTCATCCTGGTGGTGCGGAAAGACGAGGGGTTCCGGTATGCCGGCTATCTGATCTACGTCGCGGCGATGTACGCGTTCTATAACGTTATTACGGCTGTGCGGGATGTCGTCAAATACAGAAGGTACAACAGCCCCGTCATGGCGGCGGCCAAAACCGTCAAGCTGGCGGCGGCGCTGGTGTCTATGCTGGCGCTGGAGACGGCGATGCTGGCCCGGTTCAACGAGGAAAAAGGCTCCGCATTTCAACAGGTCATGACCGGCGTGACCGGCGGCTGCGTCTGCCTGCTTGTGCTGGCCATTGCTTCAGCGATGATCGTGAGGTCTGCAAAGCAGCTGAAAGGGCTGAGAGACAGCGGCCTGGAAACATCAGAAAGGGAGGAATTCCGGTGATCAAGATTCTTGTTGTGGACGACGACGCGAAGCTGAACCAGAGCGTCTGCGCCTATTTGAACGACAGCGGCTACGAGGCCAAGGGCTGCCTCAGCGCGGACAGCGCCTTTGACGCCATGTACGGCAATCTCTATGACCTCATCATCTCCGACATCATGATGCCGGGGACCGACGGCTTTGAATTTGCCGGGACCGTGCGGGGGCTGAACCGGGGCATCCCCATCCTGTTCATGAGCGCCCGGGACGACTTGCCCGCCAAGCAGAAGGGCTTTGACCTGGGCATCGACGACTATATGGTGAAGCCCATCGACTTCAGCGAGCTGCTGATGCGGGTCCGGGCGCTGCTGCGCCGGGCCAATATTGAGGCCGACCGCAGGCTGACGGTGGGCAACCTGACCCTGAACGCCGACGCCATGAGCGCCGAGGTGGATGGCCGGGAAGTGACAGTGACCACTCGGGAGTTCAATATCCTCTACAAGCTGCTGTCCTATCCCAACCGCACCTTCTCCCGCTCCCAGCTGATGGACGAGTTCTGGGGCGTGGAGAGCGAGACCAGCCTGCGGGCGGTGGATGTCTACATCACCAAGCTGCGGGACAAGTGCGGCCTCTGCGACGGGTTTGAGATCAAGACCGTCCGGGGCCTGGGGTATAAGGCGGTGGTGAAGGTATGAGGAGTGCCGCCGGCCGGTACAGGGCCTTCCACCTGGACCAATTCCCACTGGTTTTGTTTGCAGTTGTCTGGGGCGGCCTGCTGCTGACCTCCGGCATCCACTACGGACTGCTCGTCCTGATGGATACGCTGGCGCTGAACGCGGTCATCCAATCCGTCGTGCCCATCGTCTACTGGATGGGAATGTCCCTGCTGACGACGTGGGTCATCGTGAAGCTGACAAGGGACACCTATGAAAAGCCGCTGAAGGAGCTGGCCGAGGCCACCAAGAAGGTGGCCCAGGGGGATTTCTCCGTCTATGTCCCCACCATGCACACGGCGGATAAGCTGGATTACATGGATCTCATGATCCGGGATTTCAACAAGATGGTGGCGGAGCTGGGCGGCATCGAAACGATGAAGACGGACTTCATCTCCAACGTCTCTCACGAGATCAAGACCCCCCTGGCGGTGATCTCCAACTATGCCCAGATGCTCAAAGGCCGCTCTCTGACCGACGGGGAGCGGAACGAATATCTGGACACGATCCTGGACAATGTCAGGCGCCTGTCCGACCTGGTGATGAATATTCTGAAGCTGAACAAGATCGAAAACCAGGTCATCAAGCCGGTGCTTCAGCCCTACGACCTGTGCGGCCAGCTCAGCGAGTGCGCGCTTTTGTTTGAGAGCGCCTGGGATGAAAAAAACCTCGAGCTGGAATTTGAGACGGAGGACCGGGCCGTGATCCGCGCGGACAGGGAGATGCTGGAGATCGTCTGGAACAACCTGCTGTCCAACGCGGTGAAGTTCACGCCGGAGGGCGGTACCGTCCGCCTGCATCAGACGACGGAGCAGGACGCCGTGGTGGTCACGGTGTCCGACACGGGCTGCGGCATGACCCGGGAGACGATGAGCCGCATTTTTGAGAAGTTCTATCAGGGGGACACCTCCCACTCCGCGCCCGGAAACGGGCTGGGGCTGGCCCTGGCCCTGCGCATTCTGGAAATATCCGGCGGGACCATTGCCGTCACCAGCACCGTGGGCGAGGGGTCCACCTTCACGGTGCGGCTGCCGAAGGAGGGAAAACCGGAAGCATGAGTGAAATTCTGAAAAACGCCCGCGATTTTGTGGGGTATGAGTATAAGGAGCTGTCCGCCCCCGGCGACAGGTTCTCCTTCTATCTGGACGGGTATCTGAACTTTGGATGGGTGTTGGATGAGAACACGCCCCAGCGCAGGCTGAACGGCGTGGTGACCGTCATGCTGAAGCGGGACCGCCGCATCGTCAACAAGGCGGAGCTGACCCGGCTCCAGCGCAATTTTGACGCCTGCGCCGAGGAGATCCACGCGCTGGAGCGGGCGAAGACCACAGGGCCGCTGGCGCTGGCCCTGACGGTGGGCGTCATCGGCACGGCCTTCATGGCCCTCTCCGTGTTCGCCGTCACCGCCCGGCCGCCCCATATTGCGGCCTGTGTTCTGTTTGCGGTCCCCGGCTTTTTGGGATGGGTCCTGCCGGTGTTCCTCTATCGCAGCAGAGTGCACCGGAAGAA
This sequence comes from Oscillospiraceae bacterium, assembly GCA_030524605.1. Taxonomy (GTDB): domain Bacteria; phylum Bacillota; class Clostridia; order Oscillospirales; family Oscillospiraceae; genus Oscillibacter. The sequence goes on from JAUNGH010000007.1 coordinate 9,536, forward strand.
TCTCCAGCTTTCCCCGCTGATCGAGGAAAAGCTGGACGAAGCCTGCCGCCTCTGCGAGAGAGGCCACCAGCTCCTTCCGCAGTGACCAGGGCTTTCCATATTTTCAGGCTCACGCAGTCCTGCGGCATTGCTCCGCCCATGTCAAAAAAAGGAAATTGCCATCGTCATGCAGCGGCAGAAACCTTTTTTCAATCCTGAAGACAGCGTATATCTGCCTGCGTAAGCCGAAGACACTCTGCCTGGAGAGATGGAGAAGATGAACCCCGGAAGACAGCCGCCCCGCTGTCTTCCGGGGTTTATGTACGGATCAGAGCCCGTCAAAATGGTTGTCCGGGAGCAGAACGGCCTTATAGACCTTTTTCTGCATCACGGCGTCAAAGGCATCCCGCCAGTTTTCCAGCGGAGTCTTCATGGAGAGGTAGGGGGCAAGGGCCACCTTGCCCTGCTCCAGCAGCTCCAGCGTGATCTTCCAGGAGGAGACCGCCGTGGAGTTGGAGGGGACATAGTTCACCTCCCGGTCGAAGAAGCTGTCCAGCCGGAAGGGTACCTTTCCGCCGAACATGCCAATCTGCAGATGGGTCCCCATGGGCCGGATGACCTTCATGCAGGTCTCCAAAGAGGGGACCATGCCGGTGGCGTCGCAGGTGATGGCGGCGCCCTCGGGGTCCCGGGCCAGTACGGCGTTTCGAAGCGAGTCAAAGTCAGAAACCACTTCATCGGCGCCGAGGGATCTGGCCAGTTCCAGCTTTTCACTGTCGGCAGGAAGCCCGGAGAGGATCACATAGGCGCCTCGGGTTTTGAAGAGCTGGGCGGCAAACTGCCCCATCACGCCCGGCCCGCTGACAACTGCCGTATCTCCGGGGCGGACATCGATCTTTTCATATACGCCGCGGACAACGCATGCAAGGGGCTCCGCCAGCGCATAGATCAGTTTCTCCTCAAGGGTCATGGCAGAGGCGGGGATTTTAAACGTGTATTTTGCGGGAACCACCACATAATTCGCCATGGCGCCATTGACATGGGAACCGATGGACCTGCGCTGCCTGCACAGGGTCACAACGCCCGCCTTGCAGAGCACACAGGTTCCGCAGCTGTAGCAGGCTGGCAGCGTCACGACCCAGTCGCCTGGCCGGAAGCCGCCTGCGCTGCCGCAGGTCTCCACGACCTGGCCCACATATTCGTGGCCCATAACCACCGGCATGGTGACGGAGCGCTCGTCGTTCATGGCGTGGATGTCACTGCCGCAGATGCCCGCAGCCAGCACCTTTACCTTCAATTCACCGGGTCCGGGAGTTGGCTCGGGCAGTTCCCGCAGTTCGACTCCATCCGGGCCCAGGGCGTATTTTACCAGACCTAACATAGCCTAACCTCTCAATTTTCAAGCATTCAGAACCAGCGGGAGGACGGCGCCTTCTGATATGTCTCCAGAGGCACCCAGCCTGTCCACAGGAACTGGGACAGGGTTTTCTGCGTCACTCCGAAGGTGAGGAACTCCTCGGGCTTTAAAGCGCCCTCCTCATATGCGCGGATAAACTCAGGGATCTTGTACAGCTCCCGGATCACACCGGCAGGGATCTCATCGTCGATGTGGCATTCCTTCGGGGGATCCGCCGCAATGACCATCTGCTGGACCCGCGCCTGCAAAGAGAAGGTCATATCGGCGCCGGCCATGGAGGTCAGATGGTGGACGCCACGCAGTCCGGCGGGCATGACCCTGGCGGGAATGCCGCGCTCCCGGAACAGCCGGTAGACCTTCTTGCACACAGCGTTGCCTGCGTTCTGGATCAGGGCGGGATCGATGTCAATCCGGCTGTCCCTGACCGTCTCCAAAAGGTATTCGTCCAGACGGCCGCCCTGCTGGACGACGAAGATAGGCTTTGGCTGAATGCCGGCCCGGACGGCCCTGTCCCGGCCTTTCTGGTACGCCTCGCCCACGGCCATTGCCTGGGACACGGAAAAGTTCAGGGTGGTGCAGACGGCGATGCCCCGGGATGCCAGCTCCTCCACAAAGGGGAGGGCGGACATGATGGACGGCGTTTTGACAGAGATGTTCTCCGCCCAGGAGGCGTACCGCAGACCCTGAGCGATCATCTTTTCCGTATCGTTGCAGATGGAGGGGTCCAGCTGCCCCAGCGCATAGCCGTCGGCGCCCTCCGTGTCCACGAAAACATCGTGGAATTTGCCGGCGGCATAGACAGCCACCATTTTCAAAAGCGCCTCGGCGTGCTCCGCAGGGCTTAGATCCCTGGGGATCTGATCCACCTGGGGCTGCCAGAAACTGGGGACAGCCTGCAGGGTCTTGTAGGTGAGGACCGGGTTTGTCGTGACGCCCAGCGCGCCGTTCTCAATGGCGGCGTCGATCTCGTCCGGAATGGCGGAGTCATGCCAGAATTTTGTGGAGGTCGCCTTTGTCAGCCACTGTAAGTAATTCATACTGCGCCTCTTTTCCTGTAAAAACGCTCACTTGACCTCCATGGGGGCCCAGGAGAGGAAGGGGTTCTTGGGCTTGGGGCCTTCGCCGATGTTAAAGCCGCCGGTCACATGGATGTCCTCGCCCGTGATGAAGGAGGCCCAGTCGGAGGCCAGGAACAGAACCGTGAAGGCGATCTCCTCGGGTTCGCCGCCCCGCTCCATCCATTGCAGGCCGTCGGAGTACTTGATAAAGCCCTCGGGATCAGCCTGCTCGGAAGTAGTTTTCTCAAACATCTCCGTGTTGATGTGACCGGGCTTGACCTCATTCACGCGGACGCCGAACCGGGCTTCGTCGATAGCCAGGGAGCGGGTCATGGTGTGGATGCCGCCCTTGGCGGCGCAGTAGGCGGCGGCGCCCTCGTCACCCAGGGTGCCCAGGACTGAGCCGATGTTGATGATGGAGCCCCTGACCCGTCTCAGGTAGGGGAGGGCGGCCTTTGCTGTTACGAAATAGGGAACCAGGTTGGTCCGCAGCAGCTTGGTGTAGTCTTCAATGGACACGGCATCCACCGGCTTCTGGGCGGGGAAGTAACCGGCGCAGTTCAACAGGGTGTCCAGGCGGCCGAACTGCCGCGCGGTCTCATCGATGCACGCTTTCAGGCGGTCGTAGTTGGTGACGTCGCACTCCATATAGACGGCCTTGCCCTTGCCCAGGGTATTGAGGGTCTCCTCCAGCTGCCGGCCTTTCTCGACGCTTCTGCCGACGAAGACCACGTTGACGCCGGCCTCCACGAAAATGCGGACGCAAGCCCTGCCGATGCCTGTGGTGCCGCCGGTCATGAAAGCGACCTTGCCCTTCATGTTTTCTTCGATAGAGAAATAGTTGATCATTTGGATACTTCCTTTCTTGATGTTTTTTGAGCTGTCTGGCAGAGGGGGATTAGAATCGGACGTCTGCGAAATGCTCCTTCACGCCCTGGATGCCCTTGTTGAAGCGGAAAGTGCTGCCGTTGTGGGGGGCGTCAAAGTCGTAGCCCTTCGGCGCTGCGGAGAGGCGGACGACCTCGGCGGCGGTGGTCACATAGATGTCTGTCAAATCGTCGCCTCCGAACATGACGGAGGAGGTCTGGCCGCTGGGGACATGGAGCTTCAGCAGAATCTCGCCTGCGGGAGAGTAGCGCGCTACGCAGTAGCCGTACCACTGAGCCACCCACAGGCAGCCCTCGGCGTCCACGGTCATGCCGTCGGGGATGCCTTCGTTGTCGGGGATCCGCACCACCACATGCTTGTTTGCGGCCCTGCCGGTCTCCAGGTCGTAGTCGTACGCGTAGACAACCCGCTCGTAGGTGTCCACGACATACATGATTCTGTTGTCCGGGGAGAAGGCGATGCCATTGGACAGGCCCCAGCCGTCGTCGATGATGGAAATGCGGGCGTCCCTGTCCACGGAGTAGAGCCTGCCGCGCTCAAAATTGTCCCCCACGGTCTGGTCATAGAAGGTGGTGCCGAAAATAAAGCGGCCCTTGGCGTCGGCGGAGGCATCGTTGGAGTGGAGAGCCTGGCCGGCAAACTCTGTGGCGATCTCGGTCCAGCCGCGCGCTTCGTCCCAAAGGTAAAGCCCTTGATGCGTTGCGCAGACAAAGCCGCCGCGCTCATTCATGGTGAAGCCGGAGACGTTTTTGCCCTCACAGACGACCTTCTTTTTGCCTGTCCTGGGATCGTAGCTGAAGAGCTTTCCGGCCAGCATGTCCGACCAATAGAAGATTCCGGACCGGTGGTCCCACATGGGACATTCCCCGCAGCGCAGCATTGCATCATCGATTACATCGTAGTAAGCCATGCAAGATTCTCCTTTCTGAATAAAACGTTTTTGATTTGCCTGAAAAGTTCCAACTTTTGCGAAAAATGAAAAAATAGCAAATAAAACCTGCTTGTTGGGACGATTCTACATCCGCAGGTTTCCTTTGTCAAACCGGCGGAAAATGCGCCCAAAATAAATAAAAATCCAAAAAAAGAGCATAAAAACACGCGGTTACATTTAATGTAAAATAGAACCGCGCGTGAGATGGATTTTTATTTAATTTTGTCCCCTTCATGGAAGGTTTTTGGATGAGGCCGGCCGGAGGAAGACCAAAATATTGACCCCCAAATCCAAAAAATGACACGTTGTCCAATTTGAAAATGCATATTATGATGAAATAAACAAAAAATGCCCCGCAAACAGCGCGGGCTTTGTTTGATTTTTCGGCGCACTCATGGAAGTGACGGAAAGGAGAGCAAGTTGAAAGAGAAATATGCGATTGAGCTGAGGAACATATTTAAGAGCTATGTCGCAGGTGTCCCGGTCCTCAAGGACGTGAGCTTTTGCCTGGAGCGGGGGGAAATTCAGGCGTTCGTTGGACAGAACGGCGCCGGAAAATCCACGCTGATGAAGATTTTGTCCGGATCCGAGGCTGCCGATTCCGGTGAGATATTGGTGGACGGCGTGGATGTAGGGAAGCTGACGCCCGCAAAGGCGGAGGAGCTCGGCATCGGCATCGTTCATCAGGAGCTTGCCCTCTGTCCGGATCTTACAGTGGCGGAGAACGTGTTTCTGGCCAAGGAGCCGCTGTGCAGGTCCAGGCTGATCGACCAGAAGAAGATCCTGCGCCAGACCCGGGAGCTGTTTGAAAAGCTGCAAATCAGGATCAACCCCACGGAGCCTGTGCGGCATCTGAGTGTGGCGGATCAGCAGATGGTGGAGATCGCCAAGGCTGTCCAGGCGAATCCGAAGGTGTTGATTTTCGACGAACCCACGGCGTCGCTGAACCTGACGGAGGTCCAAAACCTGTTTGCATTCATCCGGGTGCTGAAAAGCCAGGGCGTGAGCATGGTGTACATCTCCCACCGGCTCAATGAGATTTTCGAGATCGCCGACCGGATTACCGTCCTGCGGGACGGATACATCATCAGCACCAGGGCCGTTGGAGAGACCAATATGGAGTCCATGGTCCGCGACATGGTCGGCAGGGAGATGGGCGAGGAATATCCCCCGGTTTCCAACAGTGTGCAGGACGAGGTGATCCTGGAGCTGAAGGACATCTGTCTGGATGACAGGCTGCAAAAGGTCAATCTTAACATCCGAAAGGGTGAGATCGTCGCTCTGGCGGGCCTTGTGGGTGCGGGACAGAGAGAAATTGCAGATGTGATCTTCGGCGTTCAAAAAGCGGGCTCCGGCGAAATTATTTACAAGGGGAAGGAGCTGAAGCCCACACCGCAGCGGGCCGTGGAAAACGGCATCGCGTTTTTGACGGAGAGCCGGAAAAAAGACGGGCTGTTCCTGGAGCACAGCATCCTGTTCAACACCACGATTGCCAATCTCAAAGAGATGCAGACAGGGCTGTTTGTCAATGCCAAAAAGGAACAGCAGCAGACCAGGGATATCGTTGAGCGCATATCCCTGAAATACGATGGCCTGAATATGGAGGCGCAGTTTCTCTCAGGCGGCAACCAGCAGAAGGTGGTCATCTCCAAGTGGCTGTGCAGCAAGGCGGATATGTTCATTTTCAGCGAGCCGACCCGCGGTATCGACATCAGCGCCAAATACGAGATTTATCAGCTGATGCAGAAGCTGGCCGGTGAGGGAAAGGCGATTTTGGTCATCAGTTCCGACAATCAGGAGTTGCTGGGTGTCTGCAACCGAATGTACGTGATCCGGCAGGGACAGATCGTCAAGGAACTGGGGCGTGGGGTCACGGAGGAGGAAGTTATGCTTTACGCGGCAGGGGGAAATAAATAAATGGAAAAGAGATTGGAACTTAAGAGAAGCGGCAAAAAACTGAGCTCAATGGGCGTCTATCTGATCCCCATCCTGATGGTCATCATTCTTTCCATCGTGTCGGAGTACTTTTTGACGCCCAGCAACATCGTCAACCTGATGATGCAGGTAGCGGTGGTGGGCATTCTGGCTATCGGCCAGACGTTTGTTATCGTTACCGGGGGCATTGACCTCTCCGTAAGCTCCCTGCTCTCGCTGACCGGCTGTCTGGCCATTGGACTCTACAACGATATGAGTAAGGGCATCCTGCTTCCGCTGCTGGCAGTCATTCTTGTGGGCACCCTGGTGGGTTTTGCCAACGGCATTTTTGTGGCCAAACTCAAAATTGAGCCCTTTATCGTCACACTGGCGATGCAGTCGATTGTGCAGGCAATCGTGCTGTTTTACACAAACGGCCAGCCCAAGTCCATCAACAGCGCCAACCAGCTGATCACAGATGCCAACTACGGGGCCGATTTCCGATATATCGGCAGCGGCAAGCTGTTTGGCGTATTGCCGATGCCCTTTGTCATCATGGTGGCTGTTGCGCTGATCTTCGGCGTCTTTCTGGTCAAGTCCCGCCCCGGCAGATACATCTTTGCCGTCGGCGGCAACAAGGAGACGGCGCGGCTGTCCGGCATCAATGTCTGCAAGTATCAGATGCTGGCCTATATCATCTGCGGCATCACCACCGCCATTGCCGGCATCGTTTACTCCGCCCGCGTGGGGACCGGCCTGCCCACCATGGGCAGCGGATATGAGCTGGATTCCGTGGCTGCGGTGGTGATCGGCGGCACGGCGCTCTCCGGCGGCAAGGGAAGCATCGGAAAGACGGTGGCGGGCGCGTTCATTTTTGCGATCCTGGCGAACGGATTGAACCTGCTGGGTGTCTCCGCCTATTACCAGTATCTGGCGGTGGGCGTCATCATTCTGGTGGCGGTGCTGATCAACAACGCCAGCACAAGCAGCCGGAAGAAGCGGTGATTAGAGTATGTGGGCGACACATATTTTAATAAAAATTTATTTGGAGGCGAAGACATGAAGAAGCTGTTAACCATGATCCTGGTACTTTCTCTTGCAATCAGTCTGGCAGGATGCGGCGCGGAGAAAAAGCCCGCTGCGGAAACCCCTGATCCCCCCGCCGCCGGGGAGACATCTGCCGGCAAGGATGAGTTCCTGCTGGGCGTTATCAACTGCAACTCCGTCTATACATATTACCAGGCGGAGATCGCCGGTATGCAGAAGGAGGCCGAGGAGATCGGCGGCATTGAGCTGCTGATCCTGGATTCGCAGGACGATATCAACAAGGAGGCTGCCAACATCGAGACCTGCATCACCAAGGGCGTGGATCTGATTCTGCTGATCAGTGTCGGCGCCGAGGATGGCGCGAACTGCGTCCGCAAGGCCAATGAGGCTGGCGTTCCCATTATTGCGGTGTCCCGGGAGGTCTCCAGCGCGCAGCCGCTGATGAACATCGTCACCGGCTACCAGAACACTTACGCGGCCATCGACGAACTGATCGACAATGTGGTGGTCGAGGGTACGGTCGTGGAGATCGCCGGCAAGTCCGGCGAGGCAAACGTCATTATCCGCGGCGATGCGCTGCGGGAGGCCATTGCGGGCAACGACAAGGTCACCCTTCTGGATTCCGCCGACTGCCAGTGGGATTCGCTGACTGCGGCGAACACGGCGGCCGATATGATTTCCAAGTATCCCGACGTGACGGCGATTTACTGTCACAATGACGACATGGCGACAGGTGTCATCCAGGCGGTGGAGGATGCCGGCAAGACCGGAGAGATCATGGTCATTGCCATGGACGGCCAACCCTCCGCCCTGTCCAACATTGCCGCCGGCAAGCAGACTGCCACCATGGGCGTGCCTATTGCCCTGGAAGGGGCCCGCTGCATATACTATGCCCACCAGTATTTGACCGGGAACGATGTCCCCGCGTATATCGAGACGGAGATCATCCCTGTGACGAAGGACAATGTGGAGACCTACAGCGATCTGTGGGGCGACATCAACTTCGAGGACTATCCCATCGCCGTTGACTGACCTGCGTATGAATCAAAGCAGCCGCCCGCTTGAAAGCGGGCGGCTGCTTTGTGTGGGGGAATCAGATAAAAAACGTCTGATCGCTGATTTTGGCGATGTCCGATACCAGGGGCGACAGGATCAGGACGCTGATGCCGCCCGCTTCGATTTTGGACAGAAGCCTGCTGAGCTCCAGACGCTCCAACTCGTCAAGGCTGCAGTAGGGATGGATCAGAATCAAAAGCTGGGGATTCAGAACCAGCCAGCGCAGGACGGCAAGGCTGAGCCGCTCAAAAGCGGAGAGCTTCTTGACGTTGGACGCGTTCAGAAGGGCGGGGTCGATCCCGTATTTTTCCGCAGCCTGCCGTGCCACATACCAGTTGAGCCTGTCGTTTTCCAGAATGCCGAAATCGGTGTGTTCCCCCAGCATGAGGTACACGTTCCGCTGGGCGGTGAGGTTGTCGAACAGGCTCTTGCTGGCCGGCTCCCAAATCAGGCCGATGCCCGCCGCGATGGCGTCCCGGCAGCTGCTGAATCTGCGGGGCCGTCCTTCGATCAGAAGCGTGCCGCGAAAGGGCCGTTCTCCGATGAAGCTCTCCGCCACGGCTTCAAAATTCAAGGCGTTTTCCGTAACCAGAGATGTGATGCTCGCCTTGGGGATGGAGAGACTCAGCGGCTGGCCGCTGTAGCCCTGGGGCGTAAAATCGATCAGCTGCGCAAAGCGTGCCAGCTCCTGGCACCTTTTGGGCTGGCCCAGCGTGGGGGGATTCAGTGCCCGCAGAATGTTTTCGCGGTCCAGGTCACACTTGTCAAATACGTGCGCAATGGTGGCACTGCGCAGGATCAAAAGCCGGTCCGCAAGGGCGAAGGCGTCAGAAATAACGCTGGAGAAGACCAGAATGCCGAAGTTTTTGGAGCGCAGAGTCCAAAGCAGCTTTTGGAAGCGACCGGTCTGCTCGTCCGTATAGCTGTTCACCACGTTTTCAAAGATGAGGATTCTGGCCCCATGGGCAATGGCTCTGGCGGTCATGACGGCATGGCGCTCGAAGATATCGCACTGGCTGCCGTATGCATGCCCGCGCAGCTCCAGCTCCAACCAGTCGAACAGCTTGTCCGCTTCACGCTCCATGGCGGCATCGTGGGCGAAAAATGTTGCCTGCGGGTGGGGGGCCAAAAAGAGATTTTCGCTGAGACGGAAGTTTTCGATGACAGAGGAGGGATCCCGGATCACATAGACGCCCTGCCGTTTGGCATCCTCCGGCGACGTGAAGACAGTCCGTTTGCCGTTCAGGTAAAGGGTGCCGCGATAGTCCTGCTCATGTCCGGACAGGATGTCGGAGAGCACGTGGAGATTGCTGCTGCGCAGCCCCATCACCATCAGGATCTCGCGCCGGGACAGGGAGAGGTTGATGTCAAACAGGGAATTGGACTCAATTTTTTCGCATCTGAACAGTTCCGTGTCCATCGTTGTACGATTCCTTTCCGTATGGGAACGACAGTTCCACGCGCGTACCGATCATCTTTGTGCTGTATATGTTGAGCCCGTAATTGGGACCAAAGCATTGCTGGATGCGCCTGTTGGCGTTGTGCAGCGCGATCCCGTGGGAGGACTTTTTTTCCGGCGGCTCCGGCGTCCGGCTGTACAGGCTCTTTTTGATCCGGAGCAGGGTTTCCTCATCCATGCCGACGCCGTCGTCCGCCACCGTGATGCGCAGAATATCGCCCACCACAAATACGCGGATTTTGATGGTGCCCTTCTCCAGCTTGGGCTCCAGGCCGTGGCAGATGGCATTTTCAATGATGGGCTGGAGTGTCAGCTTGGGGATCTTGGTGTTGAGAAGGCTGTTGTCATTGTCTTCGATATCCAGAACCAGGCTGATCTTATCGAGAAAGCGGTACTTCTGGATCTTCATGTAGTAGATCAGGTTGTCGATTTCCAGCCGGAGAGGGATCAGGGTTTCCTTGCGGCTGATATTGTATTTGAACAGGTTGGAGAGGGCTTCTATGGTTTCGGCGATCTCGGCGGCGCCGTCCGTGACGGCCTGGCCCCGGATTGAGTCCAGCGTGTTATACAGAAAATGTGGGTTAATCTGTGACTGCAGGGCGAACAATTCTGCCTGCTTTGCCAGCAGCGTGGACTCGTATTCCTCTTGCGCGTCGTGGATTTTGCTGGTGAGGATGTAGTTCAGCTGCTCCACCAGCCCCATGTGGATGAAATCCTCGTCCAGGGCATAATCAGGGTTTATGGCGCAGATATCCTCCAGAATCTGCGCGGTCCTGCGCAGGCTGCGAAGGCGCCTGATCTCCAGAAGAATGCCCCACAGCAGGCACGCAGCCAGCAGAAGGCTGCCGCCGAGAAGGAGGAGCGGTGGGGCCTGCGACTGCAAAAGCAGCAGCTCCGCCATCACGGCGGGAATGATCATGCATATGGTCAGCAGCCCGGAAAACAGTATTTGCTTTTTATAAGAAGACTCTGCCAAAATCGCGTTCTCCTATATGGCTGAATGCCTGTTCACAGAAGATTGTTGATGTAGAGCTTTCGGTATTCCAGCGGCTTGATGCCGGTATATTTGACAAAAAGCTTTGTAAAATACTTGGAATCATTGTATCCAACAGCGTGGGTGATCTGCGAGATATTCAGCTTGATATCGCACAGCAGCACCTTTGCCTTTTCGATCCGTACGCCGGTCAGATAGTCCAAAAAGGTCATGCCCGCCTCTTTTTTGAACAGCGCCGCCAGATAGGCCGGGTTCAGGTATACAGTGTCGGCCACAACCTCAAGGGTGACCTTTTCGGCGAAGTGTTCCTCCACATACCGCTTGACCGCTGTGACCGTCGGGTTTTCCAGCTGCCGGACGCTTTGAGCGATCTCGCCGGCGGCCTCAAGGATGCCTTTTTTCAGCAGTGAAAGCAGGGCGGGAATGGTTCGGCAGTTCTGCATCCCCTTGCCGATCTGTTCCCAGGATTTCTGCACAGGGCATACGGAGCCGTACCGCTTTTGCAGCGCGGTCATCACGTGATCCAGCAGCTTTCCGGATGCCTCATACAGACCCAACGCGTAATACGGGACCTCGGCGGCCTTTTGGAAAAAGGCGTCCAGGTATTCCTCGAACTGGAGGATCTCCAGCCGCTCAACGGCATCGGACAGCAGTGATTCCAAGGCCGCGTCTTTCAGCAGATGCAGCAAAGACACCCCGTGGCGGATGTTCTTGTAGAAGACCAGATTGTCTGTTGAGCCGATGGCCGCGTCTGAGGTATATTTCGCTGTGTTGGTGGTTTTGATATACCCATTTTCGGCAATCGGAGCCTCCTCGCCTACGGCGATCACGTAGGAAATGAAATCGTAGGGATAGATCAGCTTGTCCAGGTGCCGTTTCATCAGGGCGATGTTTTTTTTGAATTCCGGGAACTGGTGCTTTTCCAGGTTGACATGGCAGATCAACCCGTTTTGAAATTTCGCCACTGCGTAATCCACAAAGATGGTGCACAGCACCGAGTCCGCGATTTTTTCCTGAAAAAACGCGGTGTTGTTTACAGAGTCCTCCTCAAAAAAGAGGCGGATGATAAAGGAACAGACATAGGGCTTTTTGAATTCGATCCCGTAGCGCGTGCTGAATTCCTTCGCTGTCAGCGATTTGAGTGCGTCCGGATTTTCCGTGACGGTTTTCAGCATCAGCGTCCGGTGCATTGCGCGGTAGTAATCCAGCTTTTCATCAATTTCCAGAAATTTCTTGCGGCGCCTGGCGCTCTCGTCGATTTTTCCGATGGTTTTCTGCAGCGTGTTGTTGAGCTCCAGCTGATTGACGGGCTTGATCAGAAAATCCACAACGCCGTATTTCAGTGCGCTCTGGGCGTATTCAAATTCCTTGTGTCCGCTGATGATAATGAATTTGGGGCAGGCGTCCCGCATCTCCTCATAGTATTTTTTGATCAGATCAATTCCGGTCATGCCGGGCAGGCGAATGTCGGTGAGTACGATGTCGGGTGCGATCCGGTCAATCAATTCGCACGCATTGACTCCGTCGTAGGCGACGCCCACCAGCTGCAGGCCAAGGGCCTCCCAGTCGACCAGCTTCACGATCAGGTCGCATATACGAATTTCATCCTCAATCACAATTACCTTATACATGCTCCGCCGCCTTTTCCGTGTGGATAGCTGTTTGTAATGAAATTATAGCAGTTGTGGCCGGGCCTGTCAAAAAAGAGCCTGCGTCCGGGGAAGCGATACGGTTTCGGTACGGCGATCCGCCGGGACGTGGGGGAAGGGATGGCGCGGCTACTCCGGCATGGTCCACGCCCTCACGCCGTCGAGGTAGGGGCGCTGCATGCGGCGGCGGAAGTCCCCGGCATCCTTCCGGGACCAGTCGTACAGGCCCTCTCCCGCCGTCTGGCCGGTTTTGCCGGAGGCCAGCCCGTCTTTGACCAGCTTCTGGATTTCTGTGGTGCCGCACAGATCCGGGTAGACGTTCCGGGCAATGGCGCTTTCCAAATCATAGCCCACGGCGTCGAAATACTCCAGCAGGCCAATGGAGGCATAGCGCATCCCCATGGCATACTTCACCGCCCTGTCAATGTCGGCGGCGGTGGTGATTCCCTGCTCAATCAGATAGATGGACTCCCGGAACAGCGCCTGGGCGAAGCGGTTCACCAAAAAGCCCGGCACACTGCGGTTCAGCAGCACGACCTGACGGTGCAGGACTTCCAGCAGCGCCAGGGTTCGGGAGACGGTCTCTTCCGCCGTTTTCCCGTGGCGCACGACCTCCACCAGCGGCAGCATGTGCGCCGGCTGGAACGGGTGGGCGATCAGGAACTGCCCGGGGCGTCCCGCCAGCCCTGCCAGAATTTCCGCGTCCATGGAGGAGGTGCAGGAGGCGATGACGGCGTTGGGGGCCGCATACCGTTCAATGGCCTGATACACCGCCCGCTTTTGCTCCGTGCCCTCGGCTACAGCTTCAAATACAAAGGTGCGGCCCTCCAAAGCGGCAGGGTCGTTGGTAACGGTCAGAAGGGCCAGGGCGGCCGCCTTGTTTTGCTCTGCGGCAAGGCCCTCGGCGATCAAATCGTCCCAATTCCGGGCAATGGCGTTCCGGCAGCGTTCCAGGCCCTGTTCCGAGTGGCCGACCACTACGCAGGGAAGGCCGTGGCCGGTGATAAGCGTGGCCTCACAGGAGCCGATGGTGCCGGAACCGAATACCGCGATTTTTTCCATGGCGGCACCCCGTTACATCATGGCCCAGCCGTGGGTCAGCCGCAGAGACTGGCCCGTCAGGGCGCCCCGGTCATTGGACAGAAAGACCAGCATGTCGGCCACATCTTCCACGGTGGTAAACGCACCGTCCACGGTGTCTCGCAGCATGATATTCCGCACCACTTCCTCCTCGGTGATGCCGAGGGCGGCGGCCTGTTCGAGGATCTGCTTTTCCACCAGAGGGGTCTTGATGAAGCTGGGGCAGATGGTATAGGTGTAGATGCCGTACTCCGCACCCTCCCGGGCGATGGATTTGGCAAGCCCCGCTACACCGTGCTTGGCGAAGTTGTAGGGCTCTTTCAGCTTGGAACCCACAAAGGACTGGACGGAGCCGGTGAACACGATGCGCCCGCCCCTGCCGCCGGCCTTCATACGGCGGAAGGCCGCCCGGGCCACCAGAAACGCGCCGTCGGCGTGGATGGCCATCATTTTTTTCCAGTCCTCGAAGGGATATTCGTCGAAAGAGTGGACGATCTGGACGCCGGCGTTGGACATCACCAGGTCACAGGAGCCGTAGGTGTCCAGCATTTTGTCAAACCCGGCCTCCACCTCGCCCTCATTGGATACATCCATACGGACGGCGATGGCGGAGAACCCGGCGCCGGTCAGTTCGTTTGCCAGGGCTTCCGCGGCAGGCAGATTCACATCGGCCACCACCACGCCGAAGCCCTCCCTTGCCATGCGCTGGGCACAGGCCTTGCCGATGCCGGAGGCGGCCCCGGTGATCAATACGGATTTTGCAGTCATGTTGTCCCCTTTCCGGATGCTTTCGCAAGTCCATTGACGGATATGATTTTTCGCTGCCGTACTTTGGGGGGCGGCCCCCCGCAGATATTTTATCCTTTTTTCATACAACGCGCAAGTCCATCCAGGTGCCTGTGGAAGCACAGCAGCCAGCGATTCCCGGAAACCGCTGGCTGCTGTGTGAAGAAAAGAAGCGCTCAGAAGCACTTGCGGTAGATGGCCTCTTCGGATTCGAGGTCGAAAGGATAGTAGGCGTTGGTCATCAGGCGCTGCTGGTTGGCCTCGACGGACAGGGGGA
>JAUNGH010000233.1 GCA_030524605.1 Oscillospiraceae bacterium
CGGGGGCCTTGGCAATTTCTTATCCGCGGGAATCCGTCAGATTGCACAGCTTTTGGAAATCCAGCATCGAGGCGGCATAAGCCTTGATGCTGTCCCGCAGGTCATTTTCCCGATCCATCACCGCCGCCGGGAGCCGGATATAATCCAGGGCATCCTCCTGGGTGATCGTCAGGCACTGTGTGCCGCCTGCCGCGTCGGTGTACACCCAGGAGACATAGTCCAGATTTTCCACCAATGCCAGAAGCCGGACGGAGTACCGATAGAGGATGGGCGGTTCCCCCTGCCTGAAAAAGCGCGTTCCATCCAATTCCACGGTCATGCCATAGGGCTGGCTGGAGGTCTGCAGGCTGAAAGAGCGCCTTCCGATGGGGCCGTGCCACCGATCGATTTCCTCAAACAGCCGCCCGGCCGCAGGGGCGTCCCCAACATAGGGCGTCCGCAATGCATAGATTTGGGTGTTGCTGTATTCGATGATGGTGCCGTCCTGCCAGATCAGCCGTCCGCAGAGATAGACCTCCTCCAAACCGTCCAGGGGGATACCCAGGTCAGCGGAGTCCTCCCGGCACAGGGGCGACGCCGTCACCTGTCTGGCCCAGATATCCACCCTTCCGCCGGTCTGCTCCGCCATCCAGCTGTGGTATGCTGTGCCGGACCAGACGGAGGCAATGCGCAGGTGCAGGGTATTGTCATTGTCCACTGCGGCGGACAGAACGTTCAGCCCCTGCTCCTGGGCCTGGGTGCCGATATAAAAAACCTTCAACCCGAACCCCGCCAGCAACAGAACAACGGCAAAGACGACCGACAGCACCACCCGCCGCCGGTTCCGCCGTTTCACGGTTTTCAGATAGTCCACCTCTTTGGCGGTTTCCGCCTGTTCCGCCGCGTCCTCCGGCGCCGTCATGGCGTCCCGCCGCGCCGCGCAGTCCGGGCACTGGGCCAGATGGGCGTCCACGGCCTCGTTTGTCTCCTCCGAGGTCAGCCCCTCCACATAGCTGGGCAGAAGGTCCCGCACCACAGCGCAGGTCAGATCATTTTTCATTGCTGATTCCTCCGTTCCGCAGTTTTTCCTTGCTCCGGTAAAACGTCACCCGGGCCCAGGTCTCCGTCCGGCCCATGACGTCGCCGATTTCCCGGAAGCTCAGGCCGCCGAAGGCCCGGAGGTACACCACCTCCCGGGCGTCGGGGCCCAGGCCGTGGACCTGCCGCAGCAGTGCCATCCGCGCCTCCCGCTCCAAAAGGCCCTCCTCTGCCGAGGGCGTCGGGGTCTCCGGCGGTTCTTCCGGCATGGGGGACTCCCGCCTGTGCCTGCGCAGGTGCTGGTACCACAGGTGCCTGGCGATCTGGCACAGCCAGACGGACACCTTGCACCCGCCGTCGAAGCGGTCCACCGACCGGACGGCCTGGTAGAAAGTCTCCTGGGTCAACTCCTCCGCCAGACCCGGGTCGTGACACTGGGAAAGGAGGAACTTGTAAACGGTCTGGGCGTGCTGCCGGTAAACCTCGCTCATATCGTCCATGGCGCTCCCTCCTTTCACCCCATATATCCGTTTTGGAAGCGGTTCGTTACAAAAAATCTGAAAAAAATCTGACGGTGCAAGGCCGTCAGATTTTTTCGCTATTTCAGCACTTCGCTCTCGAACATCTCGTCAAAGGAGCGGATGTAGTAATCGGCAATGCGTTTGATCTCCTCCTGGTCCTCCTCCGCCGACGGATCGTACACCGCCGCCACCCGGAACCCGGCGCTCTTGGCGGTCTGAATGGCGTGGAGGGCGTCCTCAAACACCACGGTGTCCTTCTTGTTGGACCGGAGCCGCCGCATGGCCCGCTCATAAATTTCCGGGCTGTGGTTCTTCCCCGCTCCCACCTCCGGGCAGGTCAGCATGCCGCGGAAATACTGGCTGATGCCCGCGTGCCGCAGGGCGGCCTCCGCCAGGCGGCGGTCCGTGGCGGTGGCCACATACATCCACACGCCCTCCATTTTCAGCAGGGACAAAAACTTCTGGACGCCGGGCTTGGCCTGGACCTGGTGGAAGTAGAAATCCTCCACCTGGCCCTCGATCTGGGCCACGATCTCGTCCACCGTCTGGGGCAGGCCGTAGGTCTCCCTGCAGTAGGCGGCGCCCTCCCGCACGGTGACGGTTCGCAGCTTGTCCCGCAGCTCCGGCCCCGGCTCAATGCCGCCGGCGCGGAGCAGGTTGGGGCCAAGGTCGTTCCAGATGTACATGGAGTCCAGCAGGGTGCCGTCCATGTCGAAAATCGCGCTTTGCAACCGCATAAAAAACCTCAGATCATTAGATTGAAGATTAAAGAGTGGAGAGTGAAGATAAAAGATAAAAGATAAACGATACGAGAGATGAGATAGGAGATATCCTGCGCCCGCAGGCGCAGAGGAAGGGGGGCTAGGGGAAACTTAGGTTTCCCCAGTTCTTTCGCCTCCGGCGAAAGAAGATATTTCAATCATTTTCGCCGCGGCGTGTACGTGGCGAAAATTCCGAGACCCGCGCACCCTTGGGGTGCGCACACCAGTCCGCAGACTGGTGAGGGGGAATAGCGGAGGCAGACCGCAGGTCTGCCGGAGCGTAAAGGGGGGACGAAGTCCCCTCTTTATCCCCCCAGGTACCCGCTGTCCGCCATGGACACGAAATCACCGTCGGCCACGATGATGTGATCCGTCAGCGCCACGCCGATGGTGCGCAGGGCGTCCATCACCCGCCGGGTGGTGGCATAGTCGTCCTGGGACGGCAGCGCGATGCCGCTGGGGTGATTGTGGGACAGGATGACCGCGCTGGCGGAGGTCAGGATGGCGTTTTCCATCACCTTGCGGATGTTCAGCTCCGCGTTGGTCACGCCGCCCTCCCCAATGCGCTTGCAGGCGATCAGCTTGCCCTTGCGGTCCAGGCACAGCTGATAGACCACCTCGTTCTGCTCCCCGGCAAAGCGCTCCAGCAGATAGGCCCCCGCCTTTTCCGACGAGTTCAGCACATTCTCCTGGGCCGCGTCCGCCAGCCGGGCCTTGCGGTAAAGCTGGGGGACCAGCTTCAAAAGGACCGCCGCGCTCCTGCCGATGCCCTCCACCTTTTCCAGATCCTCCACCGGGGCGGACAGCACCGCCGGCAGCGAGCCGTACCGCTCCATCAGGGCGTGGGCGATGGGATTCGTGTCCCGCCGGGGGATGGCGTAATAGAGCAGCAGCTCCAGGGCCTCGTGGTCCGC
>JAUNGH010000234.1 GCA_030524605.1 Oscillospiraceae bacterium
GGCTTTGGCGTCGATCAGCGCCCCGGCCACCTCCCGGCGCTCCGCCCGCAGCTGCTCGTTCTCCCGCTTCAGCTGCTCCAGCTGCTCCTGCAGCGTCTGCACGGCGTCCTTGCGCGCCATGTCCTTCTCCAGCAGCTTTTTGGAAAATTCCTCGTTCATCTCCGCGATGTAGGCGCAGACGCTCTTTTTGGAGTAGCCAAGCAGGCTGGTCTGAAACAGTTCCGTCATAGATATCTCCTCCGCTCTATTTTAGTTGAATTTTCCGGCGCTCGATCTGTCCCCACTGCAGCTTTTTCTTCCGGTAGCCCCGGAAAGCGGTGGCCCGCACGAAAGCCAGGACAAACCGGAGACAGGTCACTTCAAACAGGCACAACAGCACCGCCTTGACCCCGTCGGAAAAGGAAATTTTCAGGTCGATGGTCTGAATGCGCGAAAAGAAGGCCGTCAAGGACAAAACGGAGCCGAACACCGCGTAGATCACGTAAAACAGGATCATAAAGGGCACGTTGATCAGGTCCACCCAAAAGGCCAGCAGGACCGTCAGCACGCCAAACAGCTCGATGTAGGGGGACAGCAGCTCGTACAGCAGGAAATACAAATAAGAAATCAGGCTCACCGGGCCGTATTTCAGGTTGGCAAACAGTCCCTTGTGGCGGCTCATGCTCTGGAACAGCCCCAGGTGCCACCGCCTGCGCTGGGTGCAAAGATCCCGCAGGCGCTCCGGCACCTGGGTCCAGCAGATGGCGCCTGTGGCGTAGCGGATGCGGTAGGGCAGGTCGTTGGAAACGCAGTACTCATGCAGCTTCACCACCAGCTCCATGTCCTCGCCCATGGTGGTCCGGTCATAGCCGCCGCAGGCGACGACGGCATCCTTTTTGAACAGGCCGAAGGCCCCGGAGATGATCAGGGAGCCGTTGAATTTGTCAAACAGGATGCGGGCCGCCAGGAAGGAGCGGTCATACTCCAGCACCTGCATGCAGGCCAGAAGGTTCCTGGGCAGGCGGTACCTTTTTACCCGGCCGTTTTCCAGCTCCACACCGTTGCAGGGGCGGACACTGCCGCCCACCGCCACCACGTTGTCGTCCTCCAGCACCGGGCGGACAATCTCCCGCAGGGAGTCATATTGAAGCACGGAATCCGCATCGATGCAGATAAAATAGGGGAACTGGGCGGCGTTGATCCCCATGTTCAGGGCGTCCGCCTTTCCGCCGTTCTGCTTGCGGATCAGCGTCAGGGGCACCTTCTGGTCCAGAGCGGTGTAAACGAACTCCTCCGGCTGGCACGCCACCTGCCGCCGGATGGGCCGCCGGATGGCGTGCATCCCGAAGGCGTCGATCAGGGTCCGGGCGGTATCGTCCTTGGAGCCGTCGTCCACCACGATGATCTCATACACGTTGTAATCCAGCGCCAGCAGGGACCGGACGGTCTCCACCACCGTCAGCTCCTCGTTATAGGCGGGGACGATGATGCTGACGGGGACGTAGTAATTCTGCTCCAGAACGTTTTTCAGCATGATCTGCTGCCTGGTGCGGTACAGGGTGGAGGCCCCCACCACCACGGCCAGGAACAAAAAGGTGGAGTAGCCGATCAGATAGAGAATAAAGAAAACGCCGACGCCGTTGAAAAACACCTTGATGGCGTCCATCAGCCCATCCATCATCATACCGGCGCCGCCTCCTGTTCTTCCCTGGCGTTCTCAATATCCATCCGGTACTGCAGAATCTCCCGCGCGTACCGGTCGCTGCTCTCCATCACGTCGCTCAGCTCCAGATAGGTCAGATGGAAGCCCTCCAGGCTTTTGGCCGCGTTGAAGCGGACATACCAGTTGGAGCTGTTCAGCGCCTTTTTCAGCACCCCGACGGTGCGGTCCCCCGGATAGGACGCCAGTGACGTGGCCGCAATGGCTGCGTACTCCCAGCGCTGCTCCCGGTCCCGCTCCGCAAAGGCGATCAGCAGCGGGAAGGCGGGCTCATAGGGATATTTCCCGAAATAGCGGATGCAGGAAAAGCGGATCTCGTCGTCCCGGCGGCTGTCCGCCATCAACTCCAGCAACTCTTCCCGCAGGTCCCCGCCGCCAAATCGGACATAGTCCAGGATCACCACCTGCATCGGGACGGAGAAGGACTCGAAGGCGCTCCACAGCGCCTGTGTCAGCCGGCGCCTCTCGCCGCCGAAGGTCAAAAGCCCGTCCGTCAGCAGCTTGGCGTGGTGGAACCGTCCGCTCTCATCCACCGTGTGCAGCGCCCGGAGCACGCAGCCGCAGTCCCCGGAGCTGTAGATGGCCTGAAGGGCGTTCTCCCGGCAGTACAGGCTGGGCTCCTGCAGCAGCTTCATCATCACGTCCAGAATCACATGAATGGGCTTCCCCTCAACGATGCGGTATTTCCGGATGACATAGGCAAAGTAAGTAAGCTTCATGGCGCTGTGGTATTTGTTCTCCATGGCCAGATAGGTAAAGACCGGACGGATCTCCTGGAGATAGGCCCAGACATCCCCGGGCGTCTGGGCAAGCAGCCGCTCCAGGGTCTCGTCAAACGCCATCAGGCCGCCGGTGCGGACCAGCTTTTTCCGTAAAAATTCCCGGTGCCGCTCCTCCACCGGCTCCCCCGTCTGGATGATCCGGATCTGCCGCAGGATATCCGCCTCCATGCGGGAGCTGTGCCTGTGCAGCCGCCTGTCCCGCCGCCGGAACACAAAGATGCAGGCGCAGTTGAACACGATCATGCTGGCGCAGACGGCCAGATACGCGTAGATCATGGTCTCGATATTCACGCCCGCATCCCTCCTTTCCTCAGGACGAAGTCCAAAGTGCTTTCAGTATGTCATAAGAGCTTTTCAGCCGCTCGTGATAGGTAACATGGTTTCCCCAGCCCTCCAGCGCAAGGGGCTCCAGGTGGATGCGGCCCGCCGTCTCCGCCGTTCCGATGCCCACATAGAGCGCGTCAATGTTCTGATAGGCCACGCCGTAGTTGCCGTCGTAATAGTCGTCGTGAATCTCCATCCGGGAGGGGTCCGCGAAGTTCAGAAGCTGCCAGGGCAGCTTGACCTCGATGTAGTCCCCGCTGCGGATGAAGTCCGCCAGGGAATTGAAGTCCGGGCTTTCCGGATTGGCGTTTCCATAGGTCAGGAGGCCGATGCGAAAGACCTCCGCTTCCGCGGTCCTATCCCCGTACAGAAGGGCGGTGGCCGTCTGCAGGAT
>JAUNGH010000235.1 GCA_030524605.1 Oscillospiraceae bacterium
TCCCCCTGTCCGTCGAGGCCAACCAGCAGCGCCTGATGACCAACGCCTACTATCCCTTCGACCTCGAATCCGAAGAGGCCATCTACCGCAAGTGCTTCTAATTCCCCATACGCAAAAGGAGCGACGGGTTTACCGTCGCTCCTTTTTGTCCTGTTCATACTGGTTTCCAAAGCGGATCAGAACGATCCCTGCGGTAATTTTCAATACTGCCAGCAGCGTTGGATAGAGAAAAGCCCGCAAAAGCAGCCCCGGGGCATACAGGAAAACCTCCCCCAAATCTCCCGTCAACACCAGATACAGCAGATCCAGTGCGCCCCAGATCACCGCCGTCCATCCCAGTATCCGGGCCAGCTTCCCCAAACGCTTCTGAAAGAACCCCTCCCTCTGTTCCCGGCCAGTCTCTTTTGTGCATGGCTCCCGCCTCTCCCCCGTCCGCTCCCGCAGCAGATAGTCCGTGGTCACGCCGAACAGGTCCGCCAGGGCCACCACCTTGTCCGTCTCCGGCATGGTCTCGCCCCGCTCCCAGCGGCTGACCGCCTGACGGCTGACGTTCAGCTTCTCCGCAAGGGCGTCCTGGCTCATGTCCGCTCTCTGCCGCAGCCCCTGCAGCTTTTCTCCAAATGTCATGGGCCCTCTCCTTTATGTTTGGTAGCTCCATGATAGCAAATCCGCCGCCCGGTGTCCAGCAACCAGATCGGGAACTTCCGCAATCTCAGGTTGCGGTCCCGCCGGCAGCCCGGAAAACCGCGATTTTCCACGTTTTCCCCTTGCATTTTCCGCAAAACATGGTATCGTGAGGATGGCACTTAGAGGAGGGCTTGCATGGACTACAATCAGCTTTTGAACATAGGCGCCGACCTGGGCCGCCTGCTGATGACCAGCGGGGCGGAGATCTACCGGACGGAGGAGTCGGTAAACCGGCTTCTGACCGCCTACGGCCTGGATCCCCAGGTCTTCGCCATCCCCACCTGCCTGCTTGTCAGCGTCAACACGCCGGAGGGGATCCCCGTCACCCGGATGTGCCGCATCCCTGCTCACGGCACGGACATGGAACTGCTGGAGCGGTGCAACGCCCTGTGCCGCCGGCTGTGCCGGGAGCTCCCCCCGGCAGAGGACGCCCAGCAGCTGGTGGACGAGCTGGACAAGCACTGCAGGCGCTTCTCCGCCCGGACGGTCCTGCTGGGCTACGCGGCGGCCCCGGCGTTTTTCGCCCTCTTTTTCGGCGGCGGCCTGCGGGACAGTCTCTGTGCCGCCGTCGCCGGACTGGCGGTGGGAGCCTGCGTGCTGTTCGGGCGGCGCTTCATCGGCTCCAACATCTTCTTCCGCACGGTCATCTGCTCGGCGGTGGCGGCGCTGACGGCCCTGCTTCTGGTCCGCGCGGGGCTGGGCCAGGACCTGGACGCCATCACCATCGGCACCCTGATGGTTCTTGTGCCGGGTATGGCCCTGACCAACGCCATGCGGGAGATCATGGCCGGCGACATCATATCCGGCCTGAGCCGCACCGCCGAAACGCTGCTGGTGGCAACCGCCATCGCCCTGGGCACCGCCCTGCCCCTGCTGATGGGCCAGGTCGCCTGGGAGGCGGCCAGTCAAACCGCCGCGGGACCGGACCTTCTGTCCTGCCTGTGGGCGTTTCTGGCCTGTGTGGGCTTTGGCATCGTGTTCAACATCCAGGGCTTCGGCATTTTGATCTGCGGCCTGGGAGGCGCCGTGGGCTGGCTGGTCTACCTGCTGTCCATGATGTCCGTGGGCTCCGACATCTTCTCCGCCTTTCTGGCGGCCATGGCCATCGGCGCCTACTCCGAGCTGATGGCCCGGATGCGCCGCTGCCCCGTCACCGGCTATCTCCAGGTGGCCCTGCTGCCTCTGGTCCCTGGCGCGGGTATCTACCACGCCATGTGGTACTGTGTGGCGGGCGAGACGGCGCGCTTCCTCTCCACCCTGCTGCACACCATGGGCTTTGCTGCCGCGCTGTCGGTGGGGGCTATGCTGATCTCCTCCGTCCTGCGGGCCTGGCTGCCCCGGTTCCGCGCCGGACGGTGACATTTTCCACTTTTTGAATGCGAGGTATTATCTATGGAACAGACCTTTACCGGAAGCGGCAGCTATGTGGCGTCCGCTGAGCTGATGGGCGCGGTGAACATCGCCGTTACGCTGCAAAAGCCCCTGCTCATCAAGGGCGAGCCCGGCACCGGCAAGACCATGCTCGCCCAGGCTGTGGCCGACGCCCTGGACAAGCGGCTTTTGATCTGGAACGTGAAATCCACCACCAAGGCCCAGGACGGCCTGTACGTCTACGACGTGGTGCAGCGGCTGTACGACAGCCAGTTCGGCACCCACGGCGTGGACGACATCGCCCGCTACATCAAGCTGGGCAAGCTGGGCGAGGCGTTCCGGTCCGACGAGCAGGTGGTGCTGCTGATCGACGAGATCGACAAGGCCGATCTGGAGTTCCCCAACGACCTGCTGTGGGAGCTGGACCAGATGGAGTTCTACATCCCGGAGACTCAGGAGACCGTCAAGGCCAAGCAGCGTCCCATCGTCATCATCACTTCCAACGCGGAAAAGGAGCTGCCGGACGCCTTTTTGCGCCGGTGCGTGTTCCATTACATCGAGTTCCCGGATCAGGCGCAGATGGAGAAGATCGTCCACGTCCACTTCGACCGCCTGGAGGAGCACCTGATCCGGCAGGCCCTGGCCGCCTTCTACTGGCTGCGGGAGTTGCGGGATATTGAGAAAAAGCCCAGTACCTCAGAGTTGGTGGACTGGCTGCGGGCGCTGACGGCGGGCGGCGTCGACCCGGACCGCATCGCAAAGGAGATCCCCTTCGCCGGCGTCCTGCTGAAAAAGGACAAGGATCTCCGCACCCTGCGGAAGAACCTGCGGTGAGGCCATGTTCGCTGCATTTTTCTACCTGCTGCGGAGCAGGGGGCTGGATGTCTCTCTCAACGAGTGGCTGACACTGCTGGAGGGCATGGAGAAGGGCCTGCACCACTCCAGCCTGACCGGCTTTTACCAGCTGTGCCGGGCGGTGATCGTAAAAAATGAGACGGAGTACGACCGCTTTGACCAGGTGTTTCTGGAGTTTTTCCAGGATGTGCCCTTCAAGGGCGAGCTGCCGGAGGAGCTGCTGGACTGGCTGAACCACCCCAGCGAGGACCTGCGGCAGAGCATCGAACAGCTGCG
>JAUNGH010000236.1 GCA_030524605.1 Oscillospiraceae bacterium
CTTGTCCTGCCCCTCCACCGCCAGACGGTGGACCAGCGCCTTGACGTCCTCCCGCGTCACGTGTTCCGTTAGGTAGTACCCCGGCAGCCGCACCCGGGAGAACAGCTGCGCGAAGTCTGCCTCCTGCTTGCCCACCATCCGGGTGTACACCTTCGTGTTCCCGATCAGCGCGATCCCGGTCCCGCTCTGGCGCAGCATGTAGTTCGGCTCCACCCAGTTCTTGATCTCGTCCAGCGTCCGCAGGGGCAGGTGCTGGGCCTCGTCGATGATGAGCACCTTGTTGGTGCCGTCCAGCTTCTCCCGGATCGCGCCGATAAAGCTCACCTGGTCCCGGGCCGCCGGCACCTTCAGCGCCGACGCCAGCACCCGCAGGAAGCTCCCCAGGCTCCCCGTGCTCGGCGACGCCTGGATATACACGCTGGCGGCGGGGTTCTCCCGCACGAACTTTTCCGCCCCCTTCGTCTTCCCGATCCCCGCGTCGCCGTACACGATGGTCATGCACCGCTCGATCTGGCAGTACCGGATCTGCTTGTACACGCTCTCCGAGATGGAGGTGGGGATGTATCCCTGGATGGGCCGGTAGGGCAGGGCCTTCTCATTGCTGGCCGCCTGCTCCTCCTGGGCGCGGAAGAACTCCTCCAGCTTGCCCTCCAGCGCCGCCACGTCCCCGTTGTCATACAGGCTCCGCCGGTACTGGCTCAGCGCCGTCTGGCTCACCCCCATCATGGCCGCCGCCCTGGCCTGGCTCACGCCCTGCTCCTTTAAGAACCGCTCCACCCTTGCCTGAAGCCCGCTGTTGTAGGATTTACTCATGGTTGAACTCTCCCTTTCGTTTCATTGCGTTGCGCGTCATCACATCCAGATCAGGCCCGCCGGACACCGCCTTCAGCAGCGGTTCCTCTTCAGGCCGCCGCAGCTCCAGCACCTTCGGCGCCGCCTCTGGCACCAGCCTGGCCCGTTTGCTTTCGTGGGCCTGCTCCAGCACCAGCTCCAGGGCCGTCCGCCGGGACACGAAAGGCAGGACGCTGGCCTCCATGGCCTCCTTTGCCTTCTTTTTCATGCTCCGCGTCGCCCGGATGGCTGTCTTGACCTCCTCTATCCCGTCGCCATACCGGCATACCGTGTCGTTCCGGGCCGGCAGCGTGCAGATGACCCGATCCTCCAGGTCGTACACCCGCACCTCGCTCAGATCCTCCGGGTCGTACCGCAGATAGACCTCCCTGCCCTGCGCCTGCATGACGAACTCGTCCGTCCAGTAGTCCAGCCGGTACCCGTCGATGTCCAGGTGGACCCCCAGCCGCCCCACCTTCTGCGGGCGGGTGCTCCGCATCAGCATCAGGTTCAGCTCCTCAAGGGGGGCCGTCCGCTTGATGTGCAGGTTCTCGTTGAACACCTGTTGCCGGGGCTT
Organism: Oscillospiraceae bacterium; assembly: GCA_030524605.1. Classification (GTDB taxonomy): domain Bacteria; phylum Bacillota; class Clostridia; order Oscillospirales; family Oscillospiraceae; genus Oscillibacter. The sequence continues at coordinate 1,409 of JAUNGH010000236.1, forward strand.
CCCCCGGTCCCGGGCCACCGCGCCCCCGTAGGGCTGCTGGTTGAAGTACCAGTCCAGCAGCTCCTCCACCGTCTCCGTGAAGCTGCCGTCCAGCGGGATCTCCCCGTTCTTCAACACCTGCTTCAGCTTCTCCGGCTTCTCCAGCACATTGCCCCCGGTAAAGGTTTCAAACAGCCTGGAAAGCTGGTTTTTGATGTCTAAAAACCGCCGCTCGATGATCTTCGCCTTGGCGTTGCGCACGATGGCGTTCGTCATCCTGATCCCCAGCCGCTCAAATACCGGCGGCGGCTCGAACCGCTCCTGCCCGTCCTTCGGCTTCTTCGCCCGGTGGCCCAGGCCGCCGATGTCGAAGGTCAGGAACTCCCGGCCGTTGTCCACATAGATGTTCTCCGGGATGCCGTACTTCAGGATCCCCTTCCGCAGCGCGATCAGCGTCGCCTGGGAGCAGGGGTTCATGGTCACGTGGCACCCGGTGAAGATGCCGCTCCGTGCGTCGAAGAACGCCGTCAGGTGCAGCCGGTGCCGCTTCCCGTTTTCGCCCATCGTGATCACATCGAAGGTGTGGTTGTCCGCGATCCAGTACTCGTTGCTCGCCATCTCGTCGTAGATCCGCCGGATATACGGTGCGCAGCGGTCGTCAAATGCCTTTTCGCCCTCCCGCCCCAGCACCCGGATGGGCTCCGGCACGTCGCTCCTGATGTGCCGGGTGAACGTGGTGTAGTGGGGGATGTCCTCATACAGCTCCGGGGCCTCCTGCCGTGCCCACAGCCTGGCGTACTCATAGCACCGCCGCGCCGGGTGCTGGGCCTGGTCCAGATAGTAGTAGAGGAACGCCTGCCACACCTCCTCTGGGATGCTGCTCCGGCCCTTCCGCCACTTCCCACGCTTGTCCACCAGCCCGTCCAGGTCGTCCTCCCGGATGGCCCGCTGGCGGCGGTACAGCGTGTCCACCGAAAACGGCCGCTCCGGCTCCGCCAGCGCCCGCAGGGCGCAGAACCGCTCGTCCGCCTCCGCTTTGTCCCCGGGGTATCTGGCCCGGTACGCCTGCCACTCCTCCACCGTCCGCGTCCAGAACGCGATCTCCTCCCGCTCCTCCGCAGAGTAGGCGTCCAGAGGCTTGCGCGTCCCCTTCGGCCCCTCCGCCGCCGGGGCGGGGGAGAGGGCCTTCCGCCGCTCATAGTACCGCCGCTGGATGTCCGGCGGCAGTTCCTCCAGTGGAAACAGGTATTCGGGACGGTTGGTCTGGTTCAATATCGTTTCTGCGGTCAATTTGCCGTTTACTGCCCAATTCCGAACGGTTCTCTCTGTTTTCCCTGTCAGTTCAGCAACTTCCCGTACATTCAGTTGGAGTTCCATTATGGTCACCTGCCCTTTTTGACCTGCCATCGTCAGTGTGGGGAGGTCATCCCCCGCAGACCGCCAGCCCCTGGCGGTTTCGGCTTTGCTGTGGTATAATTGCGCCGAGGTGATTTTATGGATCGTTTGGAAGCCTTAAAAGAGGCCATACTGGAAAAGCAGTTTGAAAAAGAGCCGCTGGCCCTTTCCATCCTCCTGTACCTGAACCGGAGGGACCCACAGGCCCATAGCGAGATCATGGAGATATTTGAAGGGCTTATGGACAAAAGGCTGGACGCGCTTATCAGTGAGACCTTGAAAAATGACCTGTCAGGAAAAACCGGGATTTAAAACGGGAAGCCCTCAATGATTTCCCCACCTGTGCCGGAGACGGTCAGATATTTGCCTTCTGGCCTTACAAGCACCTCCTCGCCGAGAT
>JAUNGH010000237.1 GCA_030524605.1 Oscillospiraceae bacterium
GAGCCGGAAGAAGCAGGTCATTCCGATGCTGTCGGCACTATGGGGCTAAGCCCCATTCTAAGGGGGACTTCGTCCCCCTTAGACGCTCCGCCGGGCCGTTGGCCCGGCTCCGCTGAACCCCCTCACGTTCGCACGGCGAACGTGTCGCTGCGGCGGGCAGAGGTGTTTTGCCGGAAGTGAATTCCGGCAAAACAAATTTTAATAGAAAAAGGGTCCCGGATGCCATGCATCCGGGACCCTTTTTACTATGATCCGGCATGCCGCTTCTTCTGCAGCCGACAATTTGCGCCATGCCCGGTGATTGTGATCCGCAGCCTCCGGTGTCTGCATCTGGATGCGCAGGGCGGGGCGCCCCCCGCCCCGCCGTTTTGGCCGACGGTTTTGTTTGCGGAATCCTGTGGGGGCGGATACCATCCGCCCTTGCGGCGCCGGGGGCAAAGGGAAGCGCGGGCGGAGGGGCAGGCGACTGTGTTTTCGCGGCGGGCCGTCTCTCAACAGGACCGCTTGGGGTACAGTCTCATGGACAGGGGAATGGAAACGGCTGTCAGGACTACTGCGGCCGCAGGGAGGATGAACATAAAGAACGCAAAGGGGCCGCGAATGCCGCCGGCAGTCTGATTCACAGAGACGGTGATGGTCCCCAAGGCTCCGGCGGTGCCGCAGACCAGGAAGATCAGCAGGAACATCACCAGACGGCCCCGCTCCACGCCGAAGCGGAACATCAGCGGCAGGGTGATGCTGAGGACGCACAGGCTGGCGCAGAGGCCGATCAGATTATCCATGGGAGAAAACGCGGCCAGAGGGGTGCCCAGTGCGGTCTGTACCAGCTGGACCAGTAAGGAAAAAAGCGCCGCCGTGCCGCAGCACAGCCAGCCCAGCATATATTTGCTCAGCACGATGTCCCGGACGGAGTAGGGCATCATGGCGGCCAGATGGTCCCATTTGCTCCGCTCGTCGTAGGCCATGGCGGTATAGGGCAGCATGGCCGCCCAGACGACGATGAAAATATTGCCGAAGTCACCGTTGAACACAGTGATGACCAGCATGACCAAGATAAAAATGCGCAGCTGCCTCCATAGGACGAAGCAGTCTTTTATCAAAAGCGCCTTCATGCTTTCTTCGCTCCTTTCACCAGAAACAGGATGATGTCCTCCACCGTGGGCCGCTCCAGCTGGAACCCGCTGGGGGCCAGGTCCCGGCGCACCAGCGCCCGGACGCCGCCGTAACCATTGGCCTCCCGGGCCACCACGGCCTCGGGCATCAGGCATTCCAGCTGCTCGGCGCTGTCGGTGAAAATGCCGTAGGTCTCCAGCAGCCGGTCCTTCTCGTCGCAGAACAGCAGCTTTCCCTGATGGAGGAAGGCGATATAGTCGCACAGCTTCTCCAGGTCGCTGAGGATGTGGGAGGAGATCAGGATGGAGTGATCCTCCTCCCGGGTGAACTCGTTGAAAATGTCCAGCACCTCGTCCCGGACGATGGGGTCCAGCCCGGCGGTGGCCTCGTCCAGCACCAGCAGCTTCGGCCGGTGGCTCAGGGCCACGGCGATGGACAGCTTCATCCGCATGCCCCGGGAATAGTCCCTGAACGCCTTCTTCTCCGGCAGGTCGAACCGGCGGAGATAGCTTTGGTACAGCGCAGCGTCCCAGCGGCAGTAGGTGGCGGACATCAGCTTTCCCACCTGGGCGGCGTTCAGGACCTCGGGAAAGTAGGCCTCATCCAGCACCACGCCGATGTCCTCCTTCACCGCCCGGAACGCCGGGGAGGATACATCGGTGCCCAGCACCCGGGCGTCGCCGCTGTCGGGCTTCAAAGCGCCCATCAGCAGGCGGATGGTGGTGGATTTGCCGGCGCCGTTTTCGCCCACCAGGCCGCAGATGGTGCCGCTGGGCACCTCCAGGCACAGGTCGTGGATGGCAAAGGTGCCGAAGGATTTGTTGATATGGGACAGCTCAATGGCATTCATAGCGATTCCTCCTCTGACAGGATGCGCAGCATTTCATGTAACTCTTCCCGGGAGACGCCGCAGGTCCTGGCCAGCCCCACCGCAGAGGCGAGGTGGTTTTCCAGGTCCTTCAGCTGCTGTTCCCGGATGATGTCCAGGTTTTTCTCCGCCACAAAGCAGCCCTTGCCCGCCACGGTATAGAGAAAACCGCCGGCCTCCAGTTCGTCATAGGCCCGCTTGGTGGTGATGACGGAGATCTTCAGATCCTTGGCCAGCGCCCGGATGGAGGGCAGGGCATCCCCCGGCGCCAGCTTGCCGGAGATGATCTGCGCCTTGATCTGGGTGCAGATCTGGTCATAGATCGGCTGGTTGGTGGTGTTGCGGATGATAAGCTCCATGGAAGTTCCCCCCGTTCGTACTGTACATGAACAGTATATACAGTATGTACGGAGATGTCAAGGGGGAGCGTGAAATATTCTTTTTGCGGGGGATACACTAGGAAACGGCGGAAATTTGTGATACACTACATCCTGAAATCAAACGTTGGAGGAGACCATCCGTGGAGACCGTCAGCGGCGTCAACAACTGGAAACTGGTCATCCGCCGGGAGACGGCGGGCGTCACGATTCTGTGGGCCGCTGTCTGCGGCCGGCGGGCCGCCCTGCCGGAGGAACTGTTCGGTCTGCCGGTGACGGCCCTGGGGAACCACGCCCTGACGCCGGGGCGCCGCCCGCCGGAGGGGGAGGAGGTGCTGGTCACCTGCGGCCCCGTGGCGGAGGACGCCGCCTGGGACAACGGCGGCCTGGAGGACCTGCGGCTGCCGGAGAGCCTGGAGCGGGTGGAGGACTATGCCTTTTTCAACTGCGGGAAGCTGAAGACCCTGCGCCTGGGGGACACGGTGCGCCACTGGGGCGGCGGGGCGCTGATGAACTGCCGCCGGCTGGACACCTTCCACCTGACCTGCACCGGCCGGGAGGGGGAGCTGTTGGCCTACTTCGCGGACGAGCTGCCCCGGGAGCTGGACGTGACGCTGTACCGGGCGGGAGACGTTCTGGCCCGGCTGATCTTCCCGGAGTACGTGGAGGTCTACGAGGAGAACTGTCCGGCCCATCACTTCGACTACAATATCTACGGCGCGGGCTACGGCTACCACCACTGCTTTTATCAAAAGCGGCTGAGCCTCAAGGCGTACGACGAACTGTGGCGGCCCATGCTGGCCATGGAGCATGAC
>JAUNGH010000238.1 GCA_030524605.1 Oscillospiraceae bacterium
GCCAGCAGGGTCTTGTTGACGATGATGCCGTAGGACTCCACGACGTAGGCGATGCCCAGGGTGGCGTCGCCGTCCTTCAGGGCGAAGGCGTCGCTGGTCAGCTGGCCCAGCACGTCACTGCCGGTCAGGTCCAGGCAGTAGTCCTTCCAGTTGGCCAGGCCCACGGGGCCGTTGACCTGGAACAGGGTGGGCGGCGTGCTTTTGGCGATCTCGCTCATCAGGGTCTGCTCATAGGTGCCGGAGGCGGCGGTGACCACGGTGACGGGCACGCCGGTCTCCTCGGTATAGGCTTTGGCCAGGGCCTGCCAGGCATCGTTCTGCTCGGGCTTGAAGTTCAGGTAATAGACCGCGCCGGAGGCTGCGGAGGTGCCGCTGGGCTCAGAGGAGGCGGAGGGAGTTTCGGTCTTGCTGCCGCAGGCAGCCAGGAGACCGATGCAAAGGGTCAGGGTCAGCAAAAGCGCAAAAACTTTTTTCATCTTGATACTCCTTCTTCACTATTGAATTTTAATTTATTTCTACATCCGACGATGTAAAAATCAGTTGAGCGGAACGACGCTGCCGCCGGAGCGCAGGGCGGTCTCCAGCCGGACGTGGCGGTTGCCCGTCCGCTTTTCCACCATGTCCAGCAGGATGCAGACGGCTTCCTCCCCCATGGCCTCCTTGGGCTGGATCAGCGTGGTGAGGGTGGGAATGGTATAGGCGGACATGTCGATGCCGTCGATGGCAATGATGGAGCAGCCCTCCGGGATGCGCCGCCCGCCGTTGTGCAGCGCCTTCATGGCGGCCACCGCCATGGAGTCCGCGATGACGAACAGCGCGGTAAAATCCCGCCGCCGGTGCAGCAACCGGCAGGTCCCCTCATAGGCCGCCGCCATGTCAAAGGTGCCCGCCTCCTCCACCAGTTCCCCGTCCAGCGGGATGCCGGCCTCCTCCAGCGCCTGACAGTAGCCGCGGTAGCGCAGCTCGCTGATGGAGTGGTCGCAGATGGAGTCCAGCAGGATGGCGATCTTCCGGTGGCCCCGGCGGATCAGCAGCTCCACCGCCCGGCGGGCTTCCGCCTGGTCGTCGATGGAGACGGAGGAATAGGCGTCCCTTTGCAGGCTGCCGAAGCTGTTGGTAAAGGAACAGCAGACGAAGGGGACCTCCAGCGCCGCCGTCTGCTCCGGCGTGTAGTCGAAGCAGCCGCCCAGCAGGATCAGCCCCAGCAGCCGCTTGGACCGGGCCAGCTCGGCCCCGGCCCGGATCTCGTCCTCGCCGGAACGGATCTGGTGGAGGACCATGGTATAGCCCGCCGCAGTCACCGCCTGCTCCACCGCCCGGATGACATCGGAGAAGAAGGGATTGCCCACGCCGCGGACCACAAGGCCGATGGCGTCGGACTGGGGCCGGACCAGATCCCGGGCGCTGCTGTTGGGGATATAGTGCAGTTCCCGCACGGCCTCCATCACCCGGGAGCGGACCGCCGCGCTGACGTCGGGGTGGTCGTTGAGGACGCGGGACACCGTGCTGACGGAGACGCCGCTGTACTCCGCCACGTCCTTGATGGTCATCCGCCCGTCCCCCCCTTGCAGCTTTTTCACACTCGCCATCTTCTGGAAACGTTACTGGTAACGTTTCCAGCCGCTTTTCACCTACTATTTATACAGATTTTTTTCAAAATGTCAACGGGGGGCTGTGAAATTCGTCAAATGAAATAAAGATCAGGCTGCCCATCTGTGCAGTATTTCGGGACGGCCTGTCAGGTAATCGTTTAAACACCGCACCCCCTCCGCAGAGCGAAGGGGGTGCGGTGTTCAGGTTTCCGTTATCCGAGATGCCAGATGTCCCGGTCATACTCCGCGATGGTGCGGTCGGCGGAGAAAAAGCCCGCCTTGGCGATGTTCACCAGGGATTTCCGGTTCCACTCCTGATGATTGCTGGCATAATCCAGCAGCGCCTGCTCCTTGCGCACCAGATAGGCATTGAAATCGGGGAAGGTCTGGAACCAGTCCTTTCCGATCAGCTCATCCCGCAGCCGCCGCAGCCGCGCCGGGTCGCCGGCGGCCAGCATCTCCGGCCCGGCCAGGAAGTCTACCGCCCGCCGGATATTCACGTCGCCCTGATACCACTCCCGTGCGCAGTAGTCGCCGTGGCCGTAGCGGCGGATGACCTGATCCGCGGACTGGCCGAAGATATAGATGTTCTCCTCGCCCACACGCTGGGCGATCTCCACATTGGCGCCGTCCATGGTGCCCAGCGTCACGGCGCCATTGAGCATGAACTTCATGTTGCCGGTGCCGCTGGCCTCCTTGCTGGCCAGGCTGATCTGCTCGGACAGGTCGCAGGCGGGGATCATTTTCTCAGCGGCGGTGACATTGTAGTTCTCCACGAAGACCACCTGCAGCCAGGCCGCCGCCTCCGGGTCCGCCGCAATGACCTTGGACAGCGTCAGCAGCGCGTGGATGATGTCCTTGGCGATGGTGTAGGCAGGCGCCGCCTTGGCGCCGAAGATACTGACCAGGGGGACCGGCGGATGGTGTCCCGCCTTGATCTGCGCGTATTCATGGATCAGGAACAGCAGGTTCAGCTGCTGGCGCTTGTACTCGTGCAGCCGCTTGGACTGGATGGAGAACATGGCGCTGGGGTCGATCCAGTCCCCCTGCTTTTTGTAGAGCCACTCCGCCAGCCGCCGCTTGTTTGCTGCCTTGATGGCGGCCAGCCTTGCCAGGACGGCCCGGTCCTCCGCCAGGGGGAGCAGCTTTTCCAGCTCGTCGGCGTTCCGCTTGAAGTCCGGGCCGATCAGCCCCTCGATCTCCCGGCTCAGCGCCGGGTTGCACGCCAGCAGCCAGCGGCGGAAGGTGATGCCGTTGGTCTTGTTGTTGAACTTCTCCGGGTAGAGCTTGTAAAAGCCGGCCAGCTCGCTGTTTTTCAGGATCTCGGTGTGCAGCGCCGCCACGCCGTTGGTGGAGTGGGTGAAGTGGATATCCATGTGGGCCATGTGGACGCGGCCTTCGCCGTCCAGGATGGCGGTGCGCTCCTCTCCGCCGCGGCTGCGGGCCAGCGCGTCCAGCTGCCGGATGATGGGCATCAGCTGGGGCACCACCGTCTCCAGATACGCGCAGGGCCACTTCTCCAGCGCCTCCGCCAGGATGGTGTGGTTCGTATAGGCGCAGGTCCTGGTGA
>JAUNGH010000008.1 GCA_030524605.1 Oscillospiraceae bacterium
CCTCGGAGCCGGTGCCGGCGGTGGTGGGGATCATCAGGGTGGGGATGCACTTCTTCGCCCGGCCCGGGGTGTCCAGCAGCTCCTTGATGCCGTATTCGTCGGTCATCAGGATGCTGGCCAGCTTGGCGGTGTCCATGACGGAGCCGCCGCCCACGGCCATGATGAAATCGGCGCCGTATTCCTTGCACTGGTCCACCAGCTTCTGGGCCTCCATATAGGTGGGCTCCGCCGGCAGGTCGTCCAGGATGGTGTACTCCACGCCGGTCTCCCGGACCTTTGCCATGGGCAGGTCCAGCAGGCCCGCGCCCTCGATGCCCTTGTCGGTGAACACCGCCAGGTGCTTGACGCCGCTCTCCGCGAAGATCTCGGGGATCCGGCCCAGGGCGTCCTCGCCGCTGAACACGGAGTGGGGCATCTTCAAAACGTACTTTGTCAGCATGATATATCCTCCCTCTTTTCTCCGGCCCCGACCAGGGACGCCAGTTCACAGAACAGCTCTGGCTCTCCGAAGCCGCCGGATTTTGAAATGATGTGATAGGTTTTCTCCTTGTAGACAAAATGGGTCAGCACCGCGCCGGTGGCCGCCTCGCAGACGGGCGTCAGCTCCGAGACGCCCACCCGCCGCATCAGCGCCAGCAGCGTGTCGCCGCCGGTGCAGAGCAGGGTGGCGTCCAGGCCGCCGTCCAGCATCCGCGCCATCAGCGCCGCCAGGTTGGCGGAGATGCGTACCCGCAGGTCCTCCGTCGTCAGGCCCCGGGCCTGGGCGTATGGCCCGGTGGCGTCGCGGCCCTCCGGGTCGTTGACATCCAGGATGCAGCGGCCGGTTTTGGCCGCCTCCAGCCACAGCCCGATTGCCTCGGCGCACGCCTCGGTATCTGCCCAGGATGGCTCCAGCTTCTGCACCGGGTTCAGGTGGATGTGGCGGAAGCCGTTTTCCTCCGCCACCCGCATCTGCTGCAGCGTCACCGGGTTTACGCTGCCGCAGGCCACGAACAGGGCGGGGGCCAGCGCGGGGAAGGGAGGGGCGCTGCCCTCCAGCTTCAAAATGTCGGCCAGCGCCGCCGCAAAGCCCGCACAGCCGGCGGACAGCCGCAGCGCACCGGCGCCCAGCTGCAAGCCGATCCGCATCAGATCCTCGTCGCTGTCCGCGTCATAGACCTGAATGCCGGGCCGCCCGGTTTCGGAGAGCCGCTCCATGGGCCCGTGGAGAACCACCGGCGCGGCGGACTGCTCTGCGATGATGTCGGCGATGGCGGAGGCCCTGACCGGCTCAAAGGGGTCCTGACCGAAGACGCTCTGGGCCACGGGCACGCCGTCGATGTAGTGAATGCCGCCCCGGGTCACCCGGTTTGTCTTGGGAAAGGCCGGCAGAAACGCCAGGCTGTCCGCTCCGGCGGCGTCCATCACGGCGGTCAGTTCCGCCCCGATATTGCCCCGCAGCGCGGAATCCGTCTTTTTGTAGATGTGGGTGAACCCGGCCTCCAGCGCGCCCCGCGCCGCCCGGAACACCACGTCATAGGCGTCCTTTGCCGGCAGGTGCCGTGTCTCGGCGTCCATCACCAGGACCTGAACATCCCCGGCGGCCCGCGTGAAATCGTAGGCGGGATCCGTCACCACACGGGTCTCGGCGCCCCGGACGGCAAACTGTACGCCCGTGTCCAGGGCTCCCGTGAAGTCGTCCGCAAGAATCAATAACTTTACCATGCCGCTCCTCACATTCGTCCAATTTTGAAACATATTTTTGGGAGGCTTTTCCGATTTGACATTTTTCGCAAAAACTTAATCTGTTTTTTAACTTCTTTGGGTTTATTTTACAAAGGTTCCCATTCTTTCGCAATCTTTTTTTGATTTAAAAGCGTTTATTTTTGAAACGCACAAAGAAAAACTTGCGATTTTTTTGTGCGTTTGGTATAATGTGTTCAAAATTTGAACGCATTGGAGGGGCCTATGGATACGAACATCCGGGTTCTTGGCATTGCCCCTTACGAGGGAATGAAGACCTTTATGTCCAGCCTGGCGGAGGAGTATCCCCAGATCGACCTGACGCTGTTTGTCGGTGACCGGGAACAGGGCCTGGAGATCGCCAGGAGTAATTTCCACGGCAATTACGACGTGGTGATTTCCCGCGGCGGCACCGCCAACATGCTGCGGCGGAACCTGTCCCTTCCCGTGGTGGAAATCGAGATCTCCATGTACGACATCCTCTGCACCATCAAGCTGGCAGACGGGCTGTCCGGCAGGATCGCCATCGTCTGCGCCGCCAATATGGCCGGCAGCGCCCAGGCGCTGTGCAGCCTGATGGATTACGACCTGGATATCTTTACATATGACACCCACGACACCGTGGAGCCGACGCTCCTGCAGCTGCAAAAGGACAACTACCAGGCCATTCTCTGCGACATGGTGGCAAACACCATCGCCAAGCGCCTGGGGATGAACTCCTTCCTCATCACCTCCTCCATCGGCAGCATCCGCAAGGCCTTTGACCAGGCGCTGCTGCTGTGCGGCAGCCAGCGGCACCTGCGGGACGAGAACCTGTTCTTCCGGGAGCTGATCCAGGGCCAGATCGGCCAGACCCTGGTCTTTGACAGCGACGGCAGCCTCTTCCTCTCCACCATAGAGAGTCCCAGGCCGGAGCTGCTGGAGCTGCTGCGGCGGGAGCTGCCGGAGTCCAGGGAGGCGACGGAGCGGCGCATCACCCGGAATGTGGGCGGAATGCTGTACTCCATCCGGGCCAGGCGGATCGACTCCGGCAGTCTCTCCTACACTGCGTTTTTCGTGGATGCCCGGAAGACGCCCCTGTCCCCCAACCAGGTGGGCATCCGCTTCTCCACCCGGCCGGAGGCGGAGAGCGCCTTTTACAACAGCATTTTCAGCTTTGCCGGCACCATCAGCGACTTTCAGAACGAGATCGTCAAAATCAGCCAGAGCAGCGCTCCGGTGATGATTACCGGAGAGGACGGCACCGGCAAGGAGTCCATGGTCAGCGTGCTGTATATGCGCAGCCTGCTGCAGAACAACCCCCTGGTCTCCATCAATTGCAGCCTGCTGAACGACAAGAGCTGGGCCTTTTTGCTGGAGCACCACAACTCGCCCCTGGCGGACGAGGGAAACACGCTGTACTTTGCCAGCATCGACGTGCTTTCCCATGAGCGCCGCCAGCAGCTGCTGGCGGTCCTGTCGGAGATGGATGTGTGCCGGCGCAACCGCGTTCTCTTCTCCTGCGTCTGCCAGCCCGGGGAGTATATCTCTGCCGTGGGCTCCCTGTTTACCGACAAGCTGTGCTGCCTGTCCCTCTACCTGCCGCCGCTGCGGCAGATGGCGGAGCGCATCCCCACCTTGGTCAACATCTCCCTGAGCCAGCTGAACGCGGACCTGCCCCGGCGCATTGTGGGCGTGGAGCCGGAGGCCACGACTCTGCTGCAAAACTTCCAGTGGCCCCACAACTACACCCAGTTCCGCCGGGTCATCGGGGAACTGGCCGTCACCTCCTCCGGACAGGTCATCACGGCGGACAGCGTCCGCCAGCTTCTGCGGAAAGAGCGCCATGTGGGCGCCTTCTTCCCCCACGCGGAAAACGCCGCCGTGCCGCTGGACCTGAACCGCACGCTGGACGAGATCAGCCGGGACGTCGCCCTCCGGGTGGTGGAGGAGGCCGGCGGCAACCAGACCGCCGCAGCCAAGCGCCTGGGCATCAGCCGCACCACGCTGTGGCGGCTGCTCCAGCCCAAGCGCTGAGCCGCACCGGCGGATCGCCGTTGAAGTGCATGATCGGGACGCAGAAGGCGTAGATCAGCGCCGTGCCCACGATGGCGGGCACCGGGAACACCCTGGAGACCTGCCCCCGCACCGAGCGGTACAGATAGGCGCCGGGGAACCGAGCGCCTTTCGGGAAGGGGAACAACGCTGATCCCGGCGGGGCCGCCAAGCCGGAAGCCAGAAAACCAGCACCGGACAGGGGAACTCCTGTCCGGTGCTGGTTTTTTAGAAGATGTTTCTGCGCATGCGCCTGTCGCAGCGGCAGAAGGCGGAGCCGTGCCCCGCTCCGCCTTCGGATCTGCGGACAGGTCAGGTCTTCTTGGGGAGTTCCACCTTCCGGTGGTACTCGAACACCCAGAAGATCGCCCCCAGAATGACGAGACCGCCGACGATGGAACTGCTGCTCAGGGATTCGCCCAAGACGATAAAACTCAAAATGGCGGTGAACACGACCCCGGAGTACTGGTAGATGCTGACCTCGGAGGCCGGGGCCATCTTATACGCATACGTCAGCAGGAACTGCCCGCCGGCCGCGAAGATGCCGATCATCAGCAGCATCAAAAACACCTTGGGCGACGGGACCACAAAGTTCGGCAGCATCATGACCCCGGCGCAAATGGTGCTGAAGGCTGAAAAGTGGAAAATGATGACGGATGGGCTGACAAAATTCTTGCAGTAAGCCAGAAGTGTGTATGCCAAACCGGCCACCGCCGCCGCGGCAAACGCGGAGAAGAGGGGAAGGGGATTGGAGTCGAAGGACGGCTGCATGGCGATATAGGCGCCTGCGATGCACAGGACGGTGGAGGCGATCTTCACCCGGTTGATCTGCTCTTTCAAAAAGATGCCCGCAAACAGCGTTACAAACACAGGCGAGGCGCGGTTCAGCATGGCGACGTCGGCCTGCCTGGCGTGGCCCGTGGCGTAGAAAAACAGCACGATCCCCAAAAAACCGAAAAACGACCGGCCCAGAAGCGCCCAGCCGCCCCGCCGCATCTCCCTGACGACCGGCAGTTTTTCCCTCTTGACCATGAAGGCGGCAATGATCAGGCTGACGAGATTGCGGAAGAACACCTGCTCAAACGTGGGTACCTCCGCCGAACTCAGCTTGACAAAAATCTGCATGATCGAAAACGACAGGGCGGAGATCAGCATCAGCAGGACCGCCTTGGTCTTCCGGCTATTCATATATCAGACCATCCTTTCTCTAAAAGCCGCCGCGGGATAACGGCATGAAGCGCCCTGGATCTCTCCAGGGGCGCTCCGTGCCGCATATAGTTCCGCGAAAGTGATTTTCCGGAAAAGCACCGGGATCAATAATCTCCATTATAGCTGGTGCCGTGGGGGGTTGTCCAGCTGTAATCGCCCAGAAGCTCCGCTTTGGTCAGCTCGCCGTTGGCTACGCGGATCAGCAGCTCATAGAGCTCCCGGCCGCTTTCCTGCAGCGTCTTTTCCCCATACAGCATAGGATTGGCGGAATAGTCGATCATATCCGCCAAGGCAATTGCCGTGCGGGGGTTGCCGGTGATCTTGATCGTTGGCATACAGGCGTTGCCAATGGGATTGCCCCGACCGGTCGTAAACAGGCAGATATGGCAGCCGCCCATAGCCAGGGTGGTGGAAGCGTAAGCGTCGTTGGCGCCCTGGGCCTGATTGATGCCCCAGGCTCCGGCGATTGGCGCCCGGTGACCACAGGCCAGGATCCCACGCATTCGGAGATGACCGTGTGTCCGGAAACTGCCCAGGTTCTTCTCCGTCATGGTGGTCAGTCCCCCTGCTTTATTGCCGGGGGTCGGATTCACCTGAGAGAGTCCCTTGCCGCCTCTGCGGGCGCAGTCCTCGTTGAAAAAGTCACCAATTTCCAGCAGCCGCATCCCCACCTCATAAGAAGAGGCATCCGTGGGGTAACCTCCCCGGCCGCAAATACGCAGATTCGTACCGCCAATCGAGGAGTGGATATCGATTGCCTCCCCTACGATCGGGTTCGCGGAGAGGCCACTGGTCCAGTCAGAACCTCCGTTATAACCGCTGATGACCAGCGCACTTAGGGGGCAGGGCTCTCGCTTTTGCTGTTCCGCTTGAAGCTTCAGGGCGTTTACCGCCTCAATGCCATCAGCAATAGCCTGTGTGACTCCACCGTCGGACTGGATACTGATTTGGACCACAGGCCTGCCGGTTTTGCGGATTTCCGCAGTAATATCTTCGGGGTCTGTCTGCTGGCAGCCCAGAGAAAGTAAGACAACGCCATAGACGTTTGGGTGGGTCCCCGCCGTAATGAAGCCGTCCCGTGTACGGGCAAAGCGTTCAGGGAACTCCCCGCAGGCCGCATCCACATAGGTGGCAGGGACCCCGCAAGTCGAGGCAATCTGCTGAACTGCGTTGTTGGAACACTGGACCAGAGAAATAACCAAAATATAGTTGCGTATTCCAAAACTTCCATCCGCTCTTCGGAAGCCCCGAAAGGTCGTCGGCAGGGCCAGGTCTTCCGCTCGGTAGAGAGGAGGAGATGAATAATCCAGGGCGTCAGGGGACATAGACCGATAATACGCCCTCCGTTCCCGGTTGATCTCTTCATAATCGTCATAAACATTATGCTCGTGGACCCAATCTCCTCGTTTGATATCTTTCGTCGCTACTCCGATGTGGACACCGTACTTGATGATCTCCTCGCCCTTCATGATTCTTACAAAATGCCGCTCGCTGTTCCTCGTGATACGAAGGGGCCGGAATTTGGCACAAAATTCTTTCCAGTTCTATAAGTTCGCCACGGCTCTGGACTATGTAGTCTAAAGCATCTTTTGAAAGCTGATATATTTTCCCTCACATCCTTCTATAATTTTTTAATCAATCCGTCTGTTTTGTTGCCTGCTTGAACATTATAAAGATCCTTCCACCATCCCCCGTCCTTGTTCATTCTCTTCAGGATTCCGCTCTGATCCCAGACCTCTGTTTTTCCAGAGACATACCGTCTGGGTACCATTAAAAATAAAGCTTGGCCGGGCAGAGGAGCCGCTCTCAGCGGACCATCTCCTTGATCTCCTCCAGAGACTTGCCCGCGAAACCCAGCTTCTCCGCCGTGCGTCCCTCCGTCTTGAAGTCGCGGCCGCAGATGACGCCGGCCAGATTGACAAAGGCATCCATCATCGGCGTCTCAATGCCCAGCATCTTGCCCACGGAGGTCAGCGGCACCAGCCCGCTCATAGTGTCTTCCACCAGGAAGCGGTGAGTCACCACGGTGGGGTTTTTCAGGCCGCGGTAGGGTTCAATACTCTGGATCAGATTGTACAGGTTGTCCTTGGGTTCCAGCTTGTAGATAGCCACCAGGGAATCCATCAGGGATTCGGCGGCAACGCCCATCGCCCGGCACACCGCCACCTTTTCCTTGTCGCAGGCCTCAATGATGGCGGCGATGTGGGGGGTAATGCCCTCCATGTAATAGTCGTAGCTCTCTCCCAGGTCCATTTTGTTGATGTTCATGATTGTCGGAATGGGGTGGAGCATGGCGCCGTTTCCCTCAAAGCTGGTCTCCAGCACATTTGGCACCGGCGTCAGATTGGGGAAAATGGGGCCGAGGACATCCATCAGACGGTCGATGTCCCGGCCGGGCAGCGTGGCGATGGGGACCGTCGCCTTGAGACCGCTCTGGAATGTGGTGCCGATTTCATAGCTGCGGCAGGCATACATCAGGTCGCCCGCCTCCGCGATGACAATATCTTTTCCGCAGCCGTCCTCCCCCCGGAGAATGTTTGCAACCTCCAGGGCACCGCCGCAGTGGCCCGGGTTCAAAACCACGATCTGCCCGTCCCGGATATAGGGCTTGCAGGCGGCGGCAATGCTTCTGTGGGCGTCGGTGGTGGAGACGATCATGATGACATCCACGTTCTCCAGCGCCTCGGGCAGCTGATCGGTAATCAGTTCCGGCGTGCCCTCGCACTCGATCTTGCCGGTGACCTTGATGGTCTTGAGCTCTTTCAGGCGCTGGATTTTAGCCGTGTCGATATCCTGAAGTTTGACACTGTAGCCCTTGCTCGCCAGAATGGCCGCCATGGTCTGGCCGCCTGCGCCGGCTCCGATAATCGCAAAATTCAACATGACTGTTCCTCCTTTATATAGATCCGATTGGGCATGATTTCTAAACTATAAAAAATTTTTGTGAAGTTTTATGTGTAAAATTATAGCATGGTTTCCAGAGATCCGGTTATGCGACATAAGTACTGTTAATTATATGATTTTTACATATGTCCTTCCGTGATACCACTCCGGGGAGAAAAGTGTCTTTTTGAAAGTTTTCCGCTGCGGCACTTGATGACGTTCTTATTTTTTACTATAATGAGATAACTGTTGTTATGATAACGCCGCGGATTCCGCAGAAGGCGTGCACAAAAGGAGGCAGCACCATGACATTTCAACAGCTGAGCGTCGCGGTGGAGGTGGCGAAATGCGCTTCCTTTAACCAGGCGGCCGAACGCCTGTATATGCATCAGAGCAATGTCAGCAACATCATCAAGCAGTTGGAGGACGAGCTGGGCGTTCAGATTTTTCTGCGCACGAAAAAAGGGGTCTCCGTCACAGACGACGGGCAGGAGTTCCTGTCCTATGCCGAGGAGATCATCGGGAAAATGAATTTTGTCGAGGACCTGTATGCGGTCCGCAACCGCTGCCGCAAGCAGTATTTCGCGGTGTCCTCCATGCGGGCGTTTTTCCTGTCCGGCCCCATCGTCCAGCTGGAGAAGAAGATCATGGAGGACTGCCGGCATGAGCCCATTTATATCCGTCTGAAAAAGCAGTCCTTTCCCGACGTTCTGGACGATGTGCAGTACTGCCGCTCTGAACTGGGCATCGTCTTCCTGCTGAAATCCAATGTCAAGTCCCTCCAGCAGTATTCCAGCATCAAAAATCTGGACTTTTTCAAGCTGGGCGAGAGCCGGATCAGCGTTGTGATGCGGGAGGGGCATCCCGCGCTGCTGAAAGAGAGCATGGAGCGCATTACGGATTACCCGTACATCATCGCGGAGGAAAAGGAGAATTTCGGCAGGTACTATGACGATTCCTCCCCGGCTATCTCCCGGTTTTTTCAGAATGCCCCCAAATGCATCATCTCGGTCAACGAAAGCGCCGCCAGTCAGGATATCATCGCGGGCACAAACGGCTTCTTTCTCAGCACCACGCCCTGGCAGCACGGGCAGAACTATTATTTTTCCTCCATCCCGCTGAATGGGGAAGACGATATCCTGAGCCACTATTACGTCACGCGGAAAAACTCCACCCTGTCCCCGCTGGCGGAACTCTATATCGGGGAACTGAAAAAGATGTTTGAATACCTTTGAGACCGGGCACCGCAGCGAACCTGCCAAAAACCTTCTACAAGGAGAAATGCCCCCGGAAGGCTCCGAGGGCATTTTTTACGCAAAGGGAAGCCACTGCGGCAGAAGGCGGCCGGGGCTGCATATTATAATGATCATGTATCACGCATTTATAAGGCGGCGTGCGGGTTTTGAATGCCCTGGAATCGCGGCTGCGGGGCTTTGCGGGCGGTGGAACCGCACCTGCGGGGCAATTTTGCAGAAGCTGGAAAAAATGCAGCGGCCCGAAGGCGACGCCGGAGGACACGCACGTTCCCTGTGCGGCCGGCATGGAAATTCCTCCTTGCCGGCGTCCGCTTTGACGGTGTGCCGTCCATTTTCACGCACAGGCCCATCAGGGCCGTCAGCTTCAAAGCAATCACGCGTGCTTCAAAACGTGTTGATAGCCTTGGGCAGTGCGCCGAACAGATAAAATGCCGGTTAATTCTGTCTCACCCTTGGCATAACCGGCCTTTTCTCACCGATCTATTCACAAAAAGCGGAAAAATATCGGCCTTTTTTGCCGGGAAGGCCATCGTCCGGGGCTGTGGGCCGTATTTCCGCCAAACCGGCGCGAACCGCCTCCTCTTGAATGGCCAAATAAACCAATAAACCAAGTTGGAAAATTGGAGAAAATCATTGAAGTTTTATGCGACGGATGATATGATACATAGGTGCAAACCAGAATACAGACGCGGCATGGCAGGGCCGGCAAACCAAATGGAACCGGCGAAGCGCCGCTGAGGAGCAAATATGTCAAAGTTATATGTAAAAGTGGATGGGATACACTGCGGACACTGTGTGACTACGGTCCGGCTGGCCTTGCAGGCGCTTGCGCCGGTGGACGCTGTGAAGATGCAGGGAAATATTGCGGAAGTCTCTTATCATGGCAAGCTGCCTGTGAAAACGCTGGTTCAGACCATCAGGGATGCCGGATATATGACAAAGCCGGAATGGGTGTCGGATGACAAGAGGAATCTGCGGAGCCGCATCCGGCTGGTGGAGTTCCTTTTGATCCTGGCGGGCATTTTGCTGCTGAACCTGATTTTGGAAAAAGCCCTGGGCTACAATATTTTCAGCGTCATTCCCACCATTGACGGCGGCATCACATACGGGATGCTGTTTGTGACCGGAATCATGACCAGCATCCACTGTGTCGGCATGTGCGGCGCCATCAACCTGGCAGCCGCCGCACATCAGGGGGAAAGCCGGAGATTGCTCAGGCCGGTGCTGTATAATCTGGGCCGGGTCCTTTCATACACGGTGACCGGCGGGCTGGTAGGGGCGCTCGGCAGTGTGTTTGAGATGAACGCAGGTTTGTCCGGCGCCGTCATTTTGTTCGCGGGATGCCTGATGCTTCTGATGGCGCTGAATATGCTGGGAGTCTTGCATTGCCGTTTGCCCCAGCGGTTCACGCTGTGCAGCCGCAGCGGCAACGCCTTTGTGATCGGCATTTTAAACGGCCTGATGCCCTGCGGTCCGCTCCAGGCGATGCAGCTGTATGCGCTGTCTGCCGGCAGTCCCTTTCTGGGGGCGGCGTCCATGTTTCTGTTTGGCATCGGTACGGTGCCGCTGATGCTGTGTATGGGGGTGCTTTCCAATGCGCTGAGCGGGGATCGGCGGGTCTTTGTCAACAGGATCGCCTCGGTTCTGATCCTGGTGCTGTCTGTTGTCATGCTGAGCCGCGGTCTCAACACGCTTGGCATTGACCCGGCGGGCTCCATGGCAGCTTCCGCCGGCGGCGCCGGCAGCTATGAGGGATACGTGATTGCCGAACAATATGGTGAATATCAGCAGGTAGAGTTTGACCTCAGCTATGGCGGATATGCGGATGTGGTGGTGAAGGCCGGCGTTCCCGTGCGGATGATCATCCATGCGGACAGCGGCGCCTTGACAGGCTGCAACCAAGCCCTGAAATGTGCTGCGCTGGGATTTTCCGCATCCCTGAAGGCAGGGGACAACCTCATCGAATTTACCCCGGAGGAGGGAACGTGGATGTACACCTGTTGGATGAGCATGCTGAAAAATACCATTGTTGCGACGGCTGAGGAAGAAATTTTTGAGGTGAACGCATGAAAAGGTCCTGTAAACTGATAACAGCGCTGGCGCTTGCAATGCTGCTTCTGTCTGCCTGCGGGGGCAGCGGCACAGGCGGTTCCGGCGATACCGTTACTTATATCACGGCGGAGGCCGACGGCGACGGTAATCTGGTGATAGACACCAGCGGCACGACAGAATACGCCACATATATCAATTACAAGGCGGATGACGTCACGATCCAGCTGCTTCTGGTGCGGGACGGGGATGGGGAACTGCATTATGCCTTCAATACGTGCCAGGTCTGCAGTCCCTCTCCCAAAGCCTATTTTGTCCAGGACGGCAGCGTGTTTATCTGCCAGAACTGCGGCAACAGCTTTGATGCGGAAGAGGTGGGGGAAGCCCAGGGCGGCTGCAATCCGGCCAACATTGCCGATCTTACAGAGCGTGAGGACGCCCTGGTCATTCCGGTCCAATATCTGGAACAGTACAGCGGCAGCTTTGCCGGCTGGCAGGGGCCTACCGGCCTGTGATGCCGGCGGCAGCGGCAGCTCCGATGGATGAGGGGGTTGGGCCGATAACATGCTGTGCATAAATCCCGAGGGCATGAACTTGTTCCCGCATGGTTTCCATCATATCCCTAAGTTTACTTTTTGCCGTGGAACTGCGCGATCCTCTCAGACACGGTGCTGTGTTTCATCTGCCAAAGCATATGACTCCCTGAATTGATGGGGCCATGCTTTATCCGGCGTTAAAAAAGCACCAGGGCGGGGAAGGCCCCGCCCTGGTGTATGCTGTGTGGGATATCGGTTATCTGGCGCGGTAGAGGAAGGTCACAGTCTGTCTGCGGGTGCAATTGGCGCTGGGGCTGAACACAGTCGCGGTGGTGCCGGCGGTAATGCCCTGCTCCACAGCCCACAGCACCGCGTCATAGTAGTACGCATCGGGCGCCACATCCGTGAAGGCGTTGGCGCTGCTCTTGGGCGCGGGGGACCCGGCAGCCCGCCATAGGAAGGTCACGGTCCGGGCGCGGGAGCAGGAGGCGCTGGGGCTGAAAGTGGTCGCGGCAGTACCTCCGGTGATTCCGTTCTCCACGGCCCATTGGACCGCGTCGTAGCAGTACGCGTCAAACGCTACATCCGTAAAGGCCATGCCGGCGGCAGGGGCGGCGATCTCCACAAAGCCGGCCTCTACGCTGACCTTGGAAGCCGGCATGGAGAAAGTGTACCGGGTGTCGCTCTTTCTGGCCAGCTTCACCGCATTGCCGTTCTTATCGGTCACTGTCAGGCCGTCCAGTTCATAACCGCTGTTGGGTTTGACGGTGATGGTGACGGTATCGCCCTTTGAAGCGCTCTTGGCACTGGCGGACACAGAGCCGTTCTTGGCGCTGTTCACGCTGACGGCATAGGTGGCGGAGCTGCCGGAACTGCTTCCGCCGTGGCTGCCGCCGCCGGAGCCGCCGGGAGCAGTGGGGGCGGTGTAGGTAACGGTGGCGGTCATGACCGCAGAGGGGCATTTCCGGCAATACCCCTTATATCCCCATCTCACTTCCGGTTCTGCTTTTTCAGATAGACGCTTCGCGCCGTCTCCTCCGTGTCGTCCGACTCGTCATAGGCGTCGTAGGGCGCATCCGGGTCGTGGGGCTTTTGCCGGACCCAGGCGTTGCACACCCTGTCCCGGCGGGCAAAGGCGAAGTCGAAATCATCCGTCCAGCCGGTATGCCCGGTGATCACCATGGGATGAAGGCCCCGCGCCCTCAATTTTTCCTCCAGGACCGCCAGGGACCGGAGGGCCACCCGGTTGTCCTCAGCCAGCATATTGAGAAAGCTGTAACCGCCGTCCACCCCGAACCACAGGATGTCCCCGGTAAAGAGATAGGCGTCGTCAATGAGATATGCCATATGTCCCCAGGTGTGCCCCGGGACAAGGAAGCACTCGATTTTGATGTCCTCAATATGGAAAGTCTGGCCGTCCTCCAGCAGCACCTTGGGATTCTCGATTTTCACCATGGGCAGCTTGTACAAGCCGTAGATGACGCGGCGGCGCTTTTCGCCGGTAAGATAGCGGTGCTCCTCCCGGCCGATGTAGAGCGTGGCATTGCGGAACAGTCCGTCGCTGTCCGCTTCCACCGCGCCCACATGGTCGGTGTCTTGATGGGTGATCAGGATGTGCCGGATAGCGCCGGGGTCCAGGCCGAGCCAGCCCATCTTTTCTTGCAGCCGGCCGTAATTGTAGCCCGCGTCGATCATGATCGTGGCGCCGTTCTTGGTGTAGAAAAAGATATTCGCCACAAATTCCCGGACGCAGCTCACACGTTCATCAATGCGGCCTGTGTTCAGCGGTTTGAAAATTTCTTTTCCCCTGTAGAGACGGGACATGATTTTTTCCTGAGATTCGGACGCCTGTTTGGACATATCGTTGCTCCCCTCCTGATCGGTTACAAAATTGTACAGATCCACGCAAGCAGCGCGGCAGGAAACGGAAATAGAATGATTCGCGCAAGCTGCTCCTTCCGGTTGAATCCGAACTGGTTATACCCTGCACATTCCTCTGTTTCCGGGTAAAAATGCTGGAGAAAGTGGGACTTTGTCAGCAGAAGCCAGTCCGGAAAAAGAATATCAAACGCTTTCATCAGGTACAGCATGGTCAAAAATTTGCCCCAAAATCTCCAAAAGCCGTATCCACGCCGGAGACCGTCCCGCCCCCATAAAGAAACGCGCCCAGGAACGGTAATGCGCAGGCGGTCAGAATGACCCGGCCCAAGGCTCTCGCTCCCGGAAAGCGCTCCTCATGCTCCCGGGCCGCCGCCTGGAGGTCCTTCGGGGCGGATTTGAACAGATTTTTGGATTGGATCAATGCCGCCGCTGCGAATATCATGAAAAGCAGCGACGCCGTCAGGATGAGCGATCAGATGAAAGCCGGCTTCATATCCGGTTCATTCCTCACCGCATCAGGCCGGCTTCTGCGCAACCATGCAGAACCAGACTTTTCTTGTTTTCTCCAGCTTGACATTGATAAAGCCCGCGGCTTCCAGCCGCGCCTTCAGGTCCTCGCCTGTGTAAACCGTCATGCCATTGATCCGGCTGGTCCAGGTAGTGTCAGAGGCATCCCCCATCTCACAGGCCAGCAGAAACCGGCCGCCTGGCTTCAGCACCCGCAGAATCTCTGAAAAGGCCCGGGGCAGGTCCGGCCAGAAATAGACCGTTTCAAAGGCGGTCACCGCGTCATACGTGCTGTTCCCATAGGGCAGCGCGCCCACGTCGCCCTGCGTGACAGCACACCGCCGCCCCAGTTCCCTGGCGTTTTTCTTCCGGCTGGCCGCCACACTCTCGGCGGAGTGGTCCAGGCCGTCCGCCCGGCCCTTCGGGCAGCGCTTCAGCAGAACAGCGAGATTGGCGCCGCCACCGCAGCCAACATCCAGCACATGGGCGTCCTCGGCCAGCGGCAGATGGGGCATTGCCCAGTCAGACAGGGGCTTATGCCCGTTGTTCATGCCAAACAGCATCATCCTTCCCCAGAAGCCCTGGGGCTTTCTTGTGTTCTGCAAGATTCGATTGAACATGTGTTTCCTCCTGATTCCTTTATTAACTTCTGACGGAGGTTATTGCGCCGGCTTCTTTAGGCGTTGGCGGCAGATCTCCTGATCAAATTCAAAGAGGGGGGCGAAGAGCCATCCTTGGTACTGAAATCAAGTCATTGTTTCAGATACCCTATGATCTCATCCTCGCCCTGTCTGCCCTCTTTTACAAAGGAGAACATGGGATACCCATGGAACAGCCCGGGCTCCACATGCACCGTGTAATCCCTGACGCCGCACCGCTGAAACGCCTTCTCGTACTCCGGCGCCTCGGCGGCGAAGATCTCATCTCCGCCGAAATACATGATGATTTTCGGGAAGCCCGTGTAGTCATCCTCTGCGGCGCATCCCCAGAGGTATTTGGGGAACTTTCCATCCGGGTCATACCATTTCGGGAACCGCTTCATGGACGCGGCGGACATCATGATATCCCGCTTTCCGATCTCCTCCATTCTTGCGTAGGATTCCTCGGAAATACTCAGATTGCAGCAGGAGACCGGGATCATAAGGCCCGGCATGGGCAGCGGGTTTCCCAGCCGGATCAGATGGCGGCCCGTGGACATGATGAGATTGGCCCCCGCGGAAAATCCCAGCCACGCGATATCCTCCGCCGCGTATTGCTCCAGCATTCTGCGGTGCAGATCGCAGAGCATCCCCACTTCGTCAAGGATATCGTGGTCAGGGTAAAGGGGATACAGGGGGATCCAAAGCTCCCGGCCGGTTTCGTCCATATATCTGGCCATGGATTTCCTGCTGGGAAGCTGCCACCTGCGCTCACCGCCTCCCACAAAGTAGACGAGGGCCCTCTCCGGCGCGGCGCCTGCTTTGCGGCCGACGATGCAGTGACAGCCATCGATCATCTCGTCCCGAAATTCATAGCCCCGGATTTTCGGAAGCGCAAATCGGAACTTCGCCTGTATTTCATGGGATACCCGCACAAAATCCTCGTAGCTCTCCTCCTGATGGGCGCGCTCCTTGACCAGCTTCCTCACGATGGGCTTCAACGCGCTGTACAGAAAACTCATATCGCTTTCCCCCTCATGTCTCTGCGCCTTTTGATATGGGTGGCCGCAGACAGCACCGGAGCCCCAAGAACATTCCCGCGCCGCCCAGGTTCATGGCGCCGGGGATCACGACCAGCGGCTTCAGCAGGCTCAGGACTGTCATGATGATCAGGATATTGAACACAGCCGCCCGCCTGGGCAGGCAGGTTTTGCCGCGGGCCACGCAGACAAACAGCACCGCGCAGGCCAGCAGGAGCCCCGCTGTGCAGAGCACCAGCAGCGGCATATGGGCTGTAAAAAAATCCATGGCGACAATGCCCGCTTCCTCCGTGCCGCCCAGGCGGCCATAGATCCAGGCCGTGGCGGTACACTGCATGTGCATGACCGCGCCGGGAATACAGCCCAGCAGGCCGCCCAGCATAAACAGCCCGGCGGCTTTTGGGACATCCGGCTTCAGCATCTGATAAACCGCGTAGAATCCGCACAGCACGGCCATCATGGCGATCCCGCCAAGGACGGCCGACAGGGAAAACCGCCACAATGGCGCGGCCGCCCATGCGGGAGAGAGCGTCAGTCCGCTGACCGTCTCATGGCCCGGAAATACGCTGAGCAGCACATCGCCCACCCAGCACAGCAGATTGCCGCACATGCCCGCCAGCAGCAAATTTTTATGTGTCCGGTCCATAGGCGTTCTCCTTATCTCCCGTGATGAAATAGTCGCAGCAGTCTCCGCCGGAGGCAATGGTCTGCCGGCGGTGCAGCACGCCGTGTTGAAGACTGATCATCACCCCGTCCAGCTCGCACAGCAGCGGCATCAGCTCACTGACGCCAAGCCTTTCGCAATAGGCGCAGATGGGACAGCGGGTGATGCGGTAGTAGCAGGCGCCCTCATAGGGCCTTCCCGCAAAGTCCACCTTAAAAGAGCCGGGATACTGCCGTTCCCGCTCCGGGGTGTACCATTTCACATACTTCAGAATGCTCTTTTGATTTGCCAGCTTCCCCTTCGGCGTGTTCAGATCCACCATGGAGAAATAGAACTTCACATGGTACAGGCTCCGGCGCATCATCTCCTGGATGACTTCCGGCGCGATTTTTTTGCCGCCGGCTATGTATGGAGCCACAAAGGCGAGCGCGAATAACTCGTTGTAGGCCATGGGATTATCGGCTCCGATGTCGTCGGCCTCAGCCACCAGCTTTTTATACAGCTTGAGGGCCTTCTTCATTGTGCCGCAGGCGAACTCTTTTCCGTAATGTTCAGACAGGACCCTTTTCATCGTGCCGCGGAATAGTGCGAAGTAGAATCCGTTATATTTCATGACCGCTTCCTCTCCTCCAGAAAAGCCATCAGCCTCCGGGCAAATTCAGCCGGGTGGAGCAGTGCGTATTCGGCGTGATCAAGGCCGTCAATCTCTGCAAACCTCGTCTCCGGGAAAATCTTTTTTACATAGTCAATGTCCCATGCCCGGGCCTTTTTCTCCAAGCTGCCATACCAATACTGGATCTCGGTGGTTGGGACGGGTACGGGCTTCGGCATGGAATAGTTATTGCAGGAGTCAAATACCCGCCAAACCGTCCTGGCGGACATATGCTTCAGCAGCTGCTCCATCCAGTCCAGCTCCTCCGCTCCGTATTTCTCCGGCGGATAGGCCAGCTCCAGCAGCTTCCGGCTGTTCCTGCCCAGCTCCACCATCAGGAAGTCCCGCAGAGCGATGAATCTTGTCGCCAGCCAGGGCAGCTGATACGGCGTGATGCCGGCATCGATGACCGCTTTGTCAAACCGGATTCTGCCGTTTGCCAAAAGCCGGACAGCTATGCTGCCGCCCATGGACAGGCCATAAAGCCCATGGATCCTGCGGTGCCCACGGTCCAGCAGCCAATTCTCCAGCGTTTCCGCGATTTCCTCCACGCTGGTATAGTCCTCGTCCGTGGTCAAGTCATGGCCCGGCATGGCCGGGACGATGACATGATACCGCCGGGCCAGCAATCGAGTGCTTTCCTCATAGAAATCCCAAGCTGTACAGGAGGCGTGCAAAAACAGCAAACGCTCTTGATGCTCCTGTCCAAACTCATGAATTACCATGCCGGCTCACCTCCGCGTGTCTGCTCCGGCGTGCCGGATCCGCTTTACATTGCGGTTCATCAGGCGCCGCCCTATATGGCGGTAAAGGAGTTCTTTGAATTTTGGCATCTGCTGCCCGTGCTCTATCAGCAGCTCATCCGGACTGTCGTACACGCCGAAGTCCTGTGTAATACCCTCGCTTTGGATATAGGTGTTGTTTCGGTCCCAATCGATCACCGGGTGCCGGAAGTCCCTGACCGCCACGCCATAGCCGCAGAAGGCGCCGGTGCAGTTTTGGTATTTCATCTGCAGGCTGTGCAAATATTCTTTATCCAGAATGAATGCTTCCAGTTCATACCATTGGCCTTCAAACAAAAGCTCCACCCAGCTGTGGAAGATGTTCTTTGGCGCGCTTCGGTAGACAATGCCTGTCATCGCGCCCTTTTGCAGCTTTTTGTCTATGGCAAAGCCATGGATACGGCACGGGATGCCAACCGCCCGTAAAAGCGCCATGAACAGGGTTCCCTTGGTGTTGCACTGGCCGTACCCGTCTGTCAGGACACAGGAAGCGGGAATCTCATCACTGATGTTGTAGCCGAACAAGATCTCATCCCGGACAAAATCATAAATGCACCGGATCCGGTCGAATTCATCCAGCTCTCCCCATCTTCTGTTTTCGATCAAGGACTGGATCGCTTTTGCTGAATAGTCCAGCATAGGTGTTTCTCTGAGATAGCGCATTGCGTCCATATCGTGCACCTCCCCCAATCATTCGAACAGCGGCACCAAAATTACGGTCAGACCAGCCATTAACACGATCATAAGCTCAACTCCATAACCCGGTTCATCTCTATTGCCGCTTATATTCTCTCAACAGCAGGCCCCCGAATATAAAGCACAGCAGACCGCCGCCGCACAGGACGGCCAGATATGCTGTTCCAGCCAGTCCTTTTATCAGGGCGGCGGCCAGGGCAAGCAGCGAAAGGGCTGAGCCTGCAAGGCCGCCGAAAGTCAGCGTGCCAAAGCCGCGGTACAGGCGCTTTTTCGGCAGCACGCGGTCCAGCTTCCGGATCCGCTCGCTGATCAGCTCCGCAATGGCGGCGGCCATGGCGGCCGCACAGAGCAGATCCAGCAGGAGCAGTGCAAAAATGAACCTGCTTTCCAAAATCTCGGGCTTTTTAACAAAACACAACCCAAGCCCCACGAGGAAAGAGACCCATCCCGCATTTCCGGGCAGATCATAGGCGATCCATCTCGCGTCGCTGATCTTCGATTCATACATGCGCAATTTCTCCTGTCATGCAGCTTCACCGGGCCTGGGCGTCCTGGGCTCCAAAGATCTACCGCAGAAGCATTCATGCTGATGCTCCGCCGCTCCCCGGCGGCGGAGTGAAAACCAAACGGGACACCCGGAGCCTTTATGTAAGTCTCCGTATCCACAGCGGACAGGCCGTTTCCAACCAGAACGACACGATCCGCATCCACTGCCGCCAAGCCGTCCGAAATCGCGCCCGCCCGGCACGGCACATGGGGCAGATAGCGCCGATCACGCCGGCGCCGCACACCGAAACCTTCAGTATGTAACCCTCCGTATGAAACAGCAGGGATACTGTGTCCCCACGGCGCGTTGATTTTCAAACAGCGGCAGCAATTCATGGAGGTTAGGCAAAGCTAACCTTTTGCTTGCATTATAGCCCCATTGTTCATGCATTTCAAGATTCCTGCCGGAAAAATCCCAACATTTTCTTCGGGTGCTTCTCGCTTTAAACCAAAAGATCCGCCGGTTCCTTGTGAACCGGCGGATCTTTTTCGTGTTCAAGTTTCAAACAAACGAAGACGGCATATTGACAGCCTACGCCAACCTCTTATTTTCCGGGTCGGCGGAGGCGGCCTGAAAACGGGGGGCAAAAGGCGGAAAAGAAAAGAGCAAATCCGTTGCGGCGCAATGGGTTAATGGTTTTTACAGGTATCCCCGCCCGGTGGGGGCGGGCGGTTTGTTACCTTTTTGATTTTTTTGTAACGGAAATGAGAGGACTTTTGCCTGCTTCCCGTTATGATGGAACCAGAAAGAAGCGGCGCCGTATGAAAATGCCGCGTCTGTTCGCGCTGATGCTGGTGTTTTTCCTTCTGATGCTCCTGGCCTCCGCCGGATGTGCCGGAAGCCCTGAAAGCGGCGCAGGCGCCGGAGGAGACACCGGCAGCCGCGGTCATATATCACATGTGCAAAAAACGCCGGCTCCACAGGAGAGACGGCTGAATAAAATGAGACATGGAGGAGAAAACAATGAAGAAACTTTGTGTGGCAGGACTGGTATTGGCGCTGATGTTGTCCCTGGCTGGCTGCGGCGGCAGCGGGCAGAATGCCAGCGAGGGCCGCGTGGGCGACACCATGGAGACCTATTTCTTTGACTTTACCGTGAACAGTGCCTACATCTGCACGGAATACGAGGGCTGCGCGCCGGCGGAGGGCAATAACCTGATGGTGGCGGACGTGACGGTGAAGAACACCGGGCGGAGCAGCATCGAGATGTACGACTGGGACTTCCAGGTCCAGTGGGGAGACGGGGACGAGGACTACGGCTACCCCATCAGCATCGACCCCGAGACCGGCGAGGACCTGGGCACCGTCAGCGACGAGCAGCTGCCCGGCACCTACAGCCTGGGCGTGAACGAGGAGCGGAGCGGCCTGCTGGTGTACGAGGTTCCGGCGGGCAGCGCGGACTTCTCCATCTCCTATCTGGAGCTGTTTGACGACGGCAGCGAGGAAGGCGAGGAGGGCGACGTCTACTTTGTCTACTTCACCGCCGAGGACAGGACCTGAGCACAGCGCGGAAAAACAGGCGCCGGGAGAGTTCCCGGCGCCTGCCTGCTATCCGGAAAGCCCGGCGGCTCCGCCTATGTAAACAGGGGGCAACGGATAATTGCTCCCTTGTAAACTACGTGCGGTTTACAAAAAATGGTTAGCGTGTTAGTGTTTGGAGCAAAGGAGAAGTGTATGAAGCTGGAAGAACAACTGCGCACTCTGCGGCAGGAAAAGGGATTGTCACAGGCAGAACTGGCGGAACTGATGGACGTGTCCCGCCAGGCCGTGTCCCGGTGGGAGACCGGCGCCGTGGTCCCGGCCACGGAGAATCTGGTGCGTTTGAGCAAGCTGTATGACGTGCCGCTGGATGAGATGGTCCATGGCGGGATCGCGGTGGCGGAGGAACAGGAGCTTCCGGAACAGCCGGAGACAGCGGAGCCTCCCAGGCAGGCGGAGCGCCGCCCCGGCAGGAGGAAGATCGCAGCCTGGGCGGCGGCCATCCTGTGCCTGCTGGCATTGGCGGCGGGGATCTGCATCGGCTACATAGCCGCGCCGAAAGAGGAAGATAACAAGATCATTTTGATGGAGGATATGAAGGGGGAGGAGGTGGAGAGGGAACCAAGGATTACATTCGCAACAGATTGGTGATAACAGAGAGGAGGTGAAAGGATGCGGTTCAAGAGACTTTTCTGCATGGTTCTGGCCTGTGCCACCGCAGTCGGCTGTCTTAGCATGGGCGCGGGAGCGGTTGAAGTGGCGGAGCAGGAGACAAGCGCCATTGTTATGCGGGCGACGAACAGGTTCAGCCTGGATATCCCGGGGGAAACTCTGGCTGAAACAGAGACATCTTTCCCGTTGGCGGCCGGCGAGACCATCACGATCAGCGCGACCTACACGCCGCGGTCGGCCAGCGTGGACTTCGGCTTCATCGCGCCGGACGGGCTGTTCTACTCGGTTGGCGGGGAAAGCGGCAGCGTGGACAAGACGATCCAGGTCAGCCAGCGGGGAGATTATACGCTGGCGATCAGGAACAATTCATCTAATACGATCAGCGTGTCTGGGTTCGTGAATTACTAAGTAAAACAGCGGTATGAATGTGAATTGTAAAGAAAGGAAAGCTGCTATATGAAAAAGAAGATTTGTGCGTTTGTGATGCTGCTGGCAATGTGTTTGACTTTGAGTGTTCCGGCGTTTGCAAGCGAGCAGTCTTTGGACTTTTATGCTCTCGCCACAGCAGAGACCGAAAGTTTAAACATTGCGGAAATCAATGAGTATACCTCTGCTTTTGCAACTCTAAGTGATGATGAGTTTGACCGAACCATCATTGAACTGATAAAGGAAACTAACGATTTGGATACACTGCAAGAAAACTTGCTGGAATGTGGAGTTGAATTAGGCGATGTAGAAGCTCGGGGACATACTGCTTCCACAAGAAGTCTTGGGGAATCTGACGTTGAAATTCTTTTGACATCTGCTAAGCGCACCGGCCAGACTTACTATCATTTGCTTGTGTCTTTGGAGTTTTCCGACTATGAGCTATATCCTGCATCAAAAGATGGCGTTGCTGTTTATTTTGATTCGCGCAAAGCGGATTATGTAGGCTATAATAGTTCGACTGATCATGGATTCCGCCTCATGTCAGGCCAGCGTGCAGTAGATGGAACACTGGTGTTCAACTTTAGTGATTCCATGGTTACCATGTTCAACTATGATGACAGCTTCTACACAGCAGTTTATGTAGAGCCGTATTCCGGCGAAAGCAATATTACCTTCGGTGCCGACTATGCCCATACATATGCTGACGAGGAACTTGACCTTTCAGGGACAAGTATAGGTTACAGCTATGGCGCGGTTTCGTCAGGTTCTGTCAGCGTGAATTTTACAATAGTGGATGAGAAGGAAGAAAAATGGGAGATTGCCCACCTAAGTAGTTTTGCCTAACATATTAACATGATGAATCATAATCATTCTCAAAAATTTCAAATTATATCTTACATAGGCTTGTTTGTGCTTATTTTATCCTTAATTTTAAGCCGGATTTTTGAACCAACTAGTTTTTCAAGAATTGCGGATGATAAAAACTATATTCAGACCACCCAGATTACAAAGGAAAACTGTCACGTTATACTCCGTACAGATGAGCTTACATCCATTGAAAATCTAGAAGTGTACAATGGTTCCGGAGGGAAAATTATACTATCAAATGTTGAGTTTGATGGAGACCGGTCCATTGAACTGCAATTTAAAGCATTGGGAAAAATAACATCTGATGGTGCATCATTAGTAACGGCAAGTCTTGATACTGAATCCGGCTTTTTATCAAGTAGTCTGCGTACGGAGCCACTTGAAAATATCAATGCTATATATTCTTTTCGAACCTCTGAATTTGAAGAGTATGGAAATCGCTTTTCTGTACTGCTCTATTTTTTAGATTCGGAAGATATTATGAGAGATTTCCCAGAAGTAACCGTGTTTTTGGATAGCTTGATATTGAGCGAATACAAAAAAGTATGATAGATACAACTTTTTACAATCAATAGACAAAGGGCCGCCCCGGCATAGCCAGGGCGGCGGTCTTTTCGCTTTATTTACCACACCACCGTGGCGAAATAGTCCTCCAGGGTCTCCGCTCTCCGGATCAGCTCCACAGTGCCGTCCTCTTTCAGCAGCAGCTCGGCGGAGCGGAGCTTGCCGTTGTAGTTGTACCCCATGGCGTGGCCGTGGGCGCCGGTGTCGTGGATCACCAGCAGGTCGCCCATGTCCACCTTCGGCAGCATCCGGTCCACGGCGAACTTGTCGTTGTTTTCGCACAGGGAACCTGCCACGTCGTACTTGTGGTCGCAGGGGGCGTCCTCCTTGCCCATCACCGTGATATGGTGGTAGGAGCCGTACATGGCGGGGCGCATCAGGTTGCAGGCGCAGGCGTCCACGCCGATATACTCCTT
>JAUNGH010000239.1 GCA_030524605.1 Oscillospiraceae bacterium
CGCCGCGGCATGGAGGAGCTGCCCGCCCGTAAGGAGGAGGTCGAGCACGCCGAGGAGGAGGGCATCATCTTCAAGACCCTCTGCAACCCCGTGGAGATCTTCGCCGACGAGAACGACGACGTGAACAAGATCCGCTGCATCCGCATGGAGCTGGGTGAGCCGGACGCCTCCGGCCGCCGCCGTCCCATTGAGGTCCCCGGCAGCGAGTTTGACATCGACGTGGACTGCGTCATCATGTCCCTGGGCACCAGCCCCAACCCGCTGATCAAGTCCACCACCAAGGGCCTGGAGATCAACCGCAAGGGCGGCATCGTGGTGAACGAGGATGGTCTGACCTCCCGCGAGAGCGTCTATGCCGGCGGCGACGCCGTCACCGGCGCGGCCACCGTCATCCTGGCCATGGGCGCCGGCAAGACCGCCGCCAAGGCCATCGACGAGCAGCTGAGCAAGTAAAAAGGCATCAGAACAAAGCCCGCTGAGGTTTCTCAGCGGGCTTTGTTTGTTTCAGATGTCACTCCGGCCTGCGCCGCAGGCCGCGCAGGGCGCAGGCGGCGGCAGTCAGCAGGGCCGCAAAGAGGGCCAGCAGCAGGACGTCCCCAGCCCGGAGCAGGAGCCGGACGCCCAGGCCGGTATTGAAGGCGGGATTTTGATAGATCAGGGTGTAGCCCCGGTCCTTCAGGAGATAGAGCAGGGCCAGCACAGCCCAGCCGCCCGCCAGAAGAAACACGTTTTTCCGCTTTTTCAGGTTGATGCGGATATCCCGGAAGGAACGGATGGTGAGGAAGAACATCAGCAGCAGCACCAGAAGCTGGATCCAGGCGATGGCAAGGCGGGCATAGTTCATGGAGGGCGTGAAGTGCGGCGTTGTCAAAACCAGCCGCCAGGTGATGCCGGTGGCCCAGCGGAGATACAACTCCACAAAGAGGTAGACGGCCCAGCCGCAGAAAAGCCCCGTCCGCCTGCGGCAGACAAAACAGACGGCGGCGCACACCAGAAACGGGGCGGCCAGGAACAAGCCCTCCAGCGGGCCGCCCAGCACGGCCGGCAGCAGCCACACCAGAAAGGCCATGCACAGCAGGATGATCCCGGCAGTCCTGTGCCCGGGATCCCGCCGGGCAGGCGAGGCGGAGGGCGGCGGCTCCGAGACGGGCGGCGCTTCTCCCGTCACCAGCTCGTCCAGGGATACGCCGAACAGGCGGCCCAGCTTCACCAGCTTGTCCAGCTCCGGTACGCTGGCGTTGGTCTCCCATTTGGAGACGGACTGCCGGGAGACATCCAGGGCCTCCGCCAAGTCCCCCTGGGACATATTCCGCTCCACCCGCAGACGGCTGATGGTGGTTCCAAGCTCCATAATGTGCCCTCCTTTTGAGGCTTAGTATATCAGGAAGGCGGGGAAAAGTCCACCAAGCGGGGTTGGAATTTTAGCAACTGCCGGTTGCGGGGCAGCAAAAACCCGACAATAGCCGACAAGGCGCGGCAGGGAAAAAGCTTTTTCGAATGTTCTTGACAAGAGAGGGAATATCCCCTAGGATAAATGTGACCCCTTACGGGGAGAAATTGTGTGAAGAGAAGGAGAAGCATTATGGCATTTTGCAGAAAGTGCGGGGCGGAGATCAACGATCAGGCAACGGTCTGCCCCAGGTGCGGCGTTCCTCAGGAGACGAAACCGGAGGTCGTGGACAACGGCGGCTTCCTGTGGGGACTGCTGGGCTGCTGCATCCCCCTGGTGGGCCTGATCCTGTTCCTGGTCTGGAAGGACACGAAGCCCAAGACCAGCAAGGCGGCGGGCATCGGCGCCCTGGTGGCGGTGATCGCCTACGTGCTCTTTTATGTGCTGATGTTTGTGATCGGCCTTGGCGCGGCGATGTATTATTGAAGGGAAGGCATGGCTCTGTAAGTGGCTGCCGGTCTTCTTCGGCTGCCATTGCAGGCCGGAGCGTTCCTTTCATTGGAGAGGCGCGCAGTTTCCCATCTGTGCCCGCTGCACCGGGGAGCTGATCGGCATCCTGTCCGGCCTGCTCACCCACGGGGTATGGCATCCCGGCGCGGTGTGGTCCGGAATCCTGCTGATCCCCCTGGTGGCGGACGGTGTGATCCAGATGTGCACGCCGTATGAGAGCCGGAATCTCCGGCGCTTGTGGACAGGCGTCCTGTTTGGCT
Source organism: Oscillospiraceae bacterium (assembly GCA_030524605.1). Taxonomy (GTDB): domain Bacteria; phylum Bacillota; class Clostridia; order Oscillospirales; family Oscillospiraceae; genus Oscillibacter. Next base: position 2,161 of record JAUNGH010000239.1, read on the forward strand.
ATGGGCTGACAAATCTGCTGCTCCTGTCCGCTGCGGCGGTATTCCGCAGGGGATATGAACTGGGCTTGAAGCTGAAAGCCTGATACGGCATGAAAAGAGCCGGACGTATGCGTCCGGCTCTTTTCATGTTTTACAGCTCCACCACCGTGACCTCATGTCCCGTATAGGGTAAAAACTTATGAAGCACGTCGGCGGTCTTCAGCTTCAGGCTGCTGGTGCAGATGCAGGGGTGGCAGGAGAGATACTCCGCCTCATAGACCTCCCGCTCCATCAGCAGCCGCACCCGGTGCTCCGTGTCGTTCATCAGGCCCAGGATGGTGGCGGAGCCGGGGGTGCACCGCAGCAGCTCCCACAGGTTCTCCTCCGGCGCGAAGGACAGCCGGGCGGAGCCGATCTGGTGACTCAGATCCTTGGTGTGGAAGGGCTTGTCGGGCCCCATGCACAGCAGGTAGAACTGCGTCTTCTGCCGGTTGCACAGAAACAGGTTCTTGCAGATGGGCACGCCCAGCACCTGGCTGACGGCGGCGCACTTCTCCATATTGTCGGCGGGCTCGCTGGACACCCGGCCGTAGCCGATGCCAAGCTTCTCCAGAATGCCGAAGGCGGCGTCCTCCTGGGGCAGCAGCCGGCCCTCGGGACGGGTGTTGTGGTACAGCGGGGAAATTTCCATATCTCTCTATTCCTTTTCCAAAAGTTTCTCTCCGGCGCGGTAAATATCCCCCGCGCCCACGGTCAAAATGAGATCGCCGGGCCGGGCCAGCCGGCGCAGCTGGTCCGCCGCCTTGTCCAGGGTGGAACAGTAGACGGAGCCGGGGATGCTGCGGCACAGGTCGGCGGAGGAGATGCCCAGGGTGTTCTGCTCCCGGGCGGCGTAAATCTCCGCCACCACGGCCACGTCCGCCAGCTTCAGCTCCTCCACGAAGCGGTCGAACAGCTTGGCGGTGCGGGTGTAGGTGTGGGGCTGGAAGGCCAC
>JAUNGH010000009.1:0-15450 GCA_030524605.1 Oscillospiraceae bacterium
CTATTCAAAGGTCATTTCAAGCGAAAGCGTTTAACCTCACCACAAATAGTCAATCAACATTCCTGTTCTTTGAGGAAACTCCAAGTTTTTTCCGAATAGAGCAAATGTAATTGGGGGCGCTTTGGACCGCGCTGGCTGTTGGTTCATTCCATAACCTTTCATAGATGCGTTCACGCGAAAATATGATCCCAGGATGACTCGCCAGAAAATAAAGAACCCGAAACTCCAATGTTGTAAGTGGAGCATGCTTGATAGTTGGCACAGTATCCTCCCAAACATATGGACTGGCGGGCCTCTGGAAACTTCACGTTCATGATTTGAAGGCCGTCTGTCCCTTTTTCAGAACAGGGAATACAGCGTCATATAGATTTATGATGAACTGTCAGATAAACCGTTTTTCTGCCTTTAGCAGCATCACTTGTTTGGGGCTGCAACAAGAAATCCGGCAGCTTATAAGGCTGCCGGATTTCTTTATACATCTCAAGAACAATCTCCCCAGCGCTTGATTGAAACGCTGCCACCCTTTCACTCAATGTGCTTCCATCCATAAGCGGCATGATTTTTCAACTCAGCCTGCCGCGCTCCACCGTGTAAGCTCTGTCGGCGATGGTAAGGGTAGATCTGCGATGGGAAACCAGGATGACCGTGCGGCCTTTCCGTTCTTCGTCCAGTGCCTTTAGAATGACGCCCTCGTTGAGACTGTCCAGATTACTGGTGGGTTCATCCAGCAACAGCAGCGGCGCACCGTGGAGAAAAGCCCGGGCAAGGCCGATCCGCTGACGTTCGCCGCCGGACAGCGTTTCGCCCAACTCTCCCACCGGCGTGTCGTAGCCCTTTGGCAGCGTCAGGATGAAATCGTGGAGCGACGCCTTTTTTGCGGCATTCTCCACCTCTTCCTGGGTAGCATCCGGCTTTGCCAAGCGGATGTTGTCTCCAACGCTGTCGTGGAATAGATCCGTATCTTGGGTCATGTAGCTTTCCAGAGAGCGAAGATGGGACGTTTTGACGTGACTAACGTCCGTTCCGGAAATCAGGACATCGCCATATCCCGCATTCCAAAACCGCATCAGCAGCTTCAAAAGCGTGGATTTGCCGGAACCACTCCTGCCAGTGACGGCAATAATCTCGCCCTTTGGGAACCGGGCGGAGAGGTCATGTAAAATTTCTTCCTGGCCGTAGGAAAAGGACAGATTTCGCACCTCCGCGCCCGTGAAGTCCGGACTCTCACCATCCAGGATCTCCTCGGTCTCCGGCATCTCCTCCAGCAAAGACAATACCCGTTCACCGGCGGCCAGCGTCTGGTCCATGGCCGCGGACAGGTTGGCCAGTGCCAGCACTGGGCCAAAGGAAGCGGACAGCATCACCGTGGACAACACCAGTGCAGGAAAATTTGCCCCCAGGGCCATCCCGCTTCCCAGCATCACCAAGGTCAATGCCATGACGGCAGCCCCGGACCAGGCGGAGGCCGCGCCCTCGTGACGCTTGATCTCCCCTTGCAGGGCGTTCAGTTCCCCGGTTTTCTGAGAGATAGCCTCTGCCCGCTCGGCGTCCCGGCCGTATTGCAGCGTCTCCCGCAAGCCCCGCAGGCTCTCCAAATAGTAGCTGCTGAGTGCGCCCAGACGGCTCCGGGCCGCCACGCCCTGCTCCCGGCCCATCCGGGAGGAGGCCAGGGGGATCACCGCCCCCACCAGCAGATAGGACACCGCCGCCAGCAGGCCCAGCAGAGGGTGGAAGCTGCCGATCAGCAGCGTCATCAGCACCGACACCAACACGGCAATGCACACCGGGGCGATGGTGTGGGCATAGAAGACTTCCAGCAGTTCAATATCGCCGGTGACCAGGGAGATCAGATCCCCTCTGCCCCGTCCCTCCAGCTTGGCGGGGGCCAGACGGCGCAGTGCTCCGAACACCCGGTCCCGGATAATGGCCAGCAGCTTGAAGGCGATATAGTGCCCGCAGGTCTGCTCACCGTACCGCAGCACCGCCCGCAGCACCGCGCAGGCTCCCATAACGCCGGCTCCGGCGGCAAAGGAAAGTCCCCACGGGGATACCTGCATGGAAACCAGAAGAAGATCGGCCGCCAGCACTGTGATGGCGATGGCACAGAGATAGCCCACCGTGCCCATAGCGACGCACAGCAGCATGACATGGGCCAGTGGCTTCACCAGCCCCAGGAGCCCCAGCATGATCTTCAGGCCGTTTCTCCGCATTTTGCTCTTCTCTCCTTTCCCATGTTTTCAAGGGCCTGTTGGGCACTGAACATAGCGGCATAGCCGCCGTTTTTCTGCATCAGTTCCTCATGTGTGCCCCATTCCAGGAGCCGTCCATGGCTGAGGAATACGATTTGATCTGATCCCACCACGTTGGCCAGACGGTGGGAAATCAGCAGCACGGTGTGGCGGCCCTTCAGGCCGTAAACGGCCTCCATGATGGCGCCTTCGCTCTCGGCGTCGATGTTGCTGGTGGCCTCATCAAAAATATAGATGGGGCTGTCTTTCAGCAGCGCCCGGGCCAGGGCCAGCCGCTGGCGCTGGCCGCCGGAGAGATTGGCCGCGCGCTCTGAAAGTTCCATGTCCAAACCGCCCTGTTCCATCACAAAATCCAGCAGATTTACCCGGTGCAGAACCTCCAGCAAAGCAGCGTCCGGCGCCTCCGGCGCCGCTTCCCGCAGGGTCTCCCGTACCGTCCCTGCGAAGAGATAGCTGTTCGCGGAAACCACCGTCACCAACTTCCGCAGGCTCTCCGGCGATGCATCCCGCAGTTCTACGCCGCCGATGACACACTCCCCTTCATATCCAGTTCGCAGCCCGCTGAGAACCGCCGCCAGAGTAGACTTGCCACAGCCGCTTTCGCCGCAGATGGAGACAAAAGCCCCCTGGGATGCCGTCAGCGTCACATTCTCCAAAGCGCGCTTTCCCCCGCCATAGGAATAGCTCAGGCAGCGGAGGGCGATATCGCCCGCCCGGGCGGTGTGGGGCCCCTGCTCCGGCTCCGGCAGGTCCAGCAGGCGGAACATCCGCTCACTGGCCGCCACGCCGTTCATGGCGGTGTGGAAGTAGCTTCCCAGCGCCCGCATGGAGAGGAAAAACTCGCTGGCAAGCAAGATCATGGCCGCTGCGCCGCCAAAGGACACCTGGCCCAAGGCAAAGGCCCTGGCCCCCAGGATGCTTCCCAGCGCCGTACCGCCGTAGGCCACAAGGTCCATGATGGTGACGGAGTTCAGCTGCATGGTCAGCACCTTCATGGTGACCTTGCGGAAATGCTCGGCCTCCTCGTTCATTTTTTGATGCCGGGCCGCATCTGTGCCGTAGACCTTCAGAGTGGTCAGCCCCTGGAGATTTTCAAGAAAACTGTCGCCCAAATTGGCATAGGCATCCCAGTATTTCCCCAGCAGCCGTCTGGCCACCTTCTGGACCGCCATGATGGCCATGGGGATCAGGGGAACGCAAAGAAAAAGCACCACAGCCGTCAGCGGGGACAGGGGCAGGAACACTGCCAGCAGCGTCAGCGGCGCCAGCATGGCGTAGAAAAACTGGGGCAAATAACTGCCGAAATAGCTCTCCAGCTGCTCCACGCCCTCACCGGCCAGCTGCACCACCTCAGCGGTTGGAAAGGCATCGGTGTAGCCGGGGCCGAGCCTGCGGAGCTTTTCATAAATCTCCTCCCGCAGCCGGGTCTTCACGCAGGCGGTGGCCCGGTGGGTCAAAGAGGCGCTGAGGCGGGTCAGCATGAAACGGGCAGCAATGCACAAGGCGGACAGCGCAAAAAGCCAGCCGCCGTTTTTCATGGCGCCAACCATCGTCATTTCCAGCAAGTCCGCCACGGAAAACCACAGAACGATGCCGGCCAGCAGCGATATCCAGCTGCTCAATACTTTTTTTACAGCAAACCGCTTGGCTTCCGGCACCAGCGCCAGCAGGCGCTTGTCGATCATCATGGTTTCCGTGCCTCCTTTTCCATCCCGCTCTCCGCCGGGCAGGTCTTGATGAAGAAGCAAAATGCGATCACATGGCACACCCAGACCACAGCCAGGCAGATACGCCCAATGGTGGTGTTCCGCATGGCGATGAACGCGATCACCATGATGACGGTGACTGTTCCCATGATGCGGAGCTTCGTTTTCCAAGTCATGCCCTCGCCCCGGACAAAGCTTTCGAGATTGTTTTTATATAAGTTCGTCCCCTTGAACCAAGTGTTCAGCCGCTCAGAGCTTCTGGCGAAGCAAAAGGCCGCCAGCAGCAAAAACGGCGTGGTGGGCAGGATAGGCAGCACCACGCCCACACAGCCCAGGCCCAGGGAGATCAATCCCAGGATAATCAAAAAGATTTTCATAGATCAGCCAGCCTTTCAGGCGTCCAAAGGGCCGCCTTGTCATACTTGAAAATGCGGCCGAATGAGGTATCATAAAGACAAGGGCACTGCCGAACAATAAGCGGTCAGCCCGGAACAGTTCTAAATCAAGGTCTTAAAAACCGCCACCGGCCAGGATGGCGGTTTCTGCTTTTCACAATGACCGTCACCATAAAGGCCCCGATATGCAATGTGATCCGCATGAGCCTCACCCCTTTCGGGTGGTATGGCCGACCGCCTGCCGTTCATGATTGGCAGCGCCCAAGGTCTCTTTCGAGACTTGATGATTATACCATAGCGCCGCTTTTGTCAATTCTCTGCCGCCCTTTCAGGGCGGCTTTCTGTGTTTTTATACCGCCATTACACAGAGCCTGCCGTCCGCGTGGCAGACAGGCAGCTCAATGCCATACAGCTCCCGGATGCTCTCCGTATTGATGACCGTCTCCGGCGCCCCCTGAAGGGATACCCGGCCGTCACGCAGGCCCACCACCTCGTCGGAATAGGCCAGAGCCTGGTTGATGTCGTGCAGCACCATGACGATGGTGATGCCCTGCTCCCGGTTCAGCCGCTCCACCAGACGCAATATCTCCACCTGATACCGCACGTCCAGAAATGTCGTCGGCTCATCCAGAAACAGCAGCTTCGTGTTCTGAGCCAGAGCCATGGCGATGAACGCCCGCTGCCGCTGGCCGCCGGAGAGAGTGCCTACCCGGCGCTCCCGCAGCTCCGTCAGGTCTGTCAGGGCCAGGGCCCGCTCCACCTGCTCCTGGTTTTCCCGGTCCAGCCGGGAGCGGAACATGGAGGTATAGGGCAGGCGGCCATAGCTCACCAGCCGCTCCACGGTCAGATCCTCCGGGGCGGTATTCTTTTGGTGGACGATGGCGGCCCGCCGGGCAAATTCCTTCAGGGAGATGTCTTCCAGGTTCGCGCCCTCCAGCCGGATGGTCCCGCCGTTGGGCTTGAGATTCTTCGTTAGGAGCTGAAGCAGGGTGGTCTTGCCGCAGCCGTTGGCCCCCAGCAGGGTGGTGATGGCCCCCTCCCGCAGTTCCAGGCTCAGGCCGCTCAGTACCGGCGGGCCGCCGTAGGAGAAAGTCAAATGCTCAACGCTTACCATGGCGGTCACCTCGTTTCAGCAGGATAATAAAGAATGGCCCGCCCACGACGCTCATGATGACCGAAGCGGAAATCTCGTTGGGCGGTGCGATGCAGCGGCCCAGCGTGTCTGCCAGCAGCAGGACGAAGCCCCCCAGCAGGACGCAGAAAGGCACCAAGATGCGGTGGTCGCTGCCCACGATGCGGCGGGCCATATGGGGGACGATGAGGGCCAGGAAGCCCACCACGCCAATGACCGCCGTAACACCGGATACCAGCAGCACCGCCGCCACAGAAATGCCGAGCCGCAGGTGGTCCACCTGTCTTCCCAGTCCCCGGATGGTCTTGTCATCCAGCGCCAGCAGGTTGCAGGCAGGGGCCAGGAGCAGAGCCAGGACGATGCCGATGATGGAATACACCGCCATCATCTTCACATCCGACCATACCAGCTGGGCAAGGCCGCTGACGGACACGGACACACCGGTGCGGTTGGTCATGCCGCCCAGGATCTCCCCCGCCCCGGTGAACACCGCCGCCACGGCGATGCCGACGAGGATGATCCGCACCGGGTCCAGACTGCCTTTCCAAGCCAGGGAATAGATGAGGGCAAAGGCCGCCAGCCCTCCCAAAAATGCAAACAGCGGCACGGAGAAGTACAGCATGGGGAACAGCGCTGAGACGACGGAGGCCGTCAGGGCCGCGCCGCCGGAGATACCGATGATGCCGGGGTCCGCCAGGGGATTCCGCAGCACCGCCTGGAACAGCAGGCCGGAGCAGCTGAGGGCCGCGCCGCCCAGCAGGGCCACAATGATGCGGGGAAACCGCAGGTCGTAGATGGTGGCTACCCGCTTATCATAGGCCACAAACAATCCGTCAAAGAGTTCCCGATAGGTAATGGAGATGCTGCCCAGCTTCATGGCAATGAGGGTCAGGACGAAAATCATCACCGCCAGGGCCACGCAGCCGGCCACGCCCTTCAGGGCGTCCTTATGAAGCGTTTTCAAGGTAAGCTCCCTCCGCGTCGTATGCCTGATAGGTGCCGTCGTACAGGATCTCCCGCAGCACCTCCAGCGCCTCCGGCCAGTCAAAGGTGCAGCTCATGCCGAAGAGGCTGTAATCCAGCTGGTACACATGCCCCTCCTGAACGGCCCGGAAGTGCTTCCAGATGTCGTTGGTAGTAAACTCCTCCGCGAACATCTCCATCGCAAGATCCGGCAGGCCGTGGGCCGTCAGCAGAATGTAGTCCGGATCCAAAGCCAGCAGCTCCTCCGTGTTCCAGGAGACAAAGTTCATAAAGTCATCCTGCACCACACTGGCCGCCCCGGCCAGCTCTACCAGAGAACCCACGTAGGAGTTGGGCGTACATTCGATATAGGCGCCGGGCAGGCCCATCAGCACCAACACCGCAGGATGGTCTTTACCCGCAATGGCCGCTTCAAACTCCGCCATAGTGGTCTCGTACTCCGCAATCAGGGCGTCTGCCTCCTCCTGAACACCGTATTTCTTCCCCAGCATGGAGATGCTGTCGTACATTCCCTGAACGCTTTGCAGGTCAATGAAGGTATAGGGCACCCCCGCCGCCTGATAGGTGGGTTCGATGTTCTCCGCCAGGGTGTCTGGCCCAATGACGTCCGTGGGTTCCAGCAGGGCGATAGCCTCGGCGTCCGGCGCCATGGCAGTGCCGATCTCCGGCAGGCCCTGGTATTGCTCCGGCACTTCGCCGCTGGTGGTGGGAATGGCAATCAGGTCCAGGCCCAGCCGGTCACAGATCAAGAGGGTGGCATAGGAGGTGGCGATGATGCGGGGCGCTTCCACAGAAGCGGATGCCTCCACAGCGTCCTGCTCCGCACCGCCGTCCTCTGGATGCTGGTCTACGCAGGCCGTCAGGGAGAGAGCCAGCGCACAGGCAATGCCGCCGGAGAGCATTTTTTTGAAAAGATTTGATCTCATAGCTTATTGTTTCCTCTTGATAAGATAGACTGCCGCTCCCGCAAGCAGCACTGCCACGACGATGACCCCCGCAGCAGTGCCGCCAGACAAGCCGCCAGTCCCGGCGGGCTGTACGCCGCCATCCGTCAGTTCCGGAGTATCGGCCCCATCAGTTTCCGCAGGGGCGTTTTCTTCCGGGACCTGTGTTTCGTCCGGCTCCAAGATTTCCCCGGGAGTTTCCTGAGCATCAGGATCTTCCTCCGGTTCCTGGGCCGCATCATCCGGCTCTGTTTCAACATCTTCAGCGTCCTGCGGTTCCTCTGCGGGCGGCGTTTCCGGGAGTTCCGCCGGAGCGGCAGTTTCCGTGTCCGTGGGCGCAGAGACTTCCGTGCCCAAGTTACCGGTGTCGATGCTGACCACAAAATCGCCGCTGCCGGCGGTCATAGTGGCGGTGTCCACATATAGATACCACAGCACATCCCGGCCCATAGGCGCAACGTACATGGTGCATTTGAGCTTCTGGCCTGCTTCGGACACTTTGAAGCGGTAGTCGATGGAGTCATTCGCCGCATCCTCGGCAATGATATCGTAGTTCACCTGTGTATAACTGTCGTACCCGCTGCGGGTGTAAAAGGCCACATCGCTGCAGTTGCTTTGGAGCAGCAGCCGGACCGTGAGCCAGATGTTGCCATCCCCATCCACCTCCACAAAGGCGGTCTTGTCCGTGGCGGAGCGGCACATGCCTTCGCCCAAGGCGGCATTGGCGGTGCCGCCATCATCCACGTTGTTGGTATCAGGGTTATAATAGGTGGTCACCATGCTGGCGGTGTAGACTCCCGGCTCCGTCTTGGCGGCGGCGGGAATCGCCAGCAGGCAGCATGTCAGAACGAGGCACGCCGCCCATGCGCCGATTCGTTTCAGTTTCATATCATAGTTCCTCTTGTTTTTATTCTTGCAGGTTCGCGGATGCGGTCAACTCTTCCAGATGAAATACAACATCCGCTTCGCTCTCCGGCATTTTCAGCAGACTGACCGTTGTACGGACGCGGATGCGCAGATGCGCGGTAAAACCGTCCGTCTCCCTCTGACAGTGAACTGCGGACGCAGGAAGCAGATAGCTTCCGTCCTCACGCGGTTGGGTTTCATACCAGAGGCCATCGGCACGATACCACAGCCGCTTTATCGTTCCTTTATTTATCCGGGATTTTTGCTTCGCAACACGATATTGGATTTCCAGCGGATAGAGCAGGAAAAAGCAGCGCCCTGCTCTCCGGACGAGGAGCGCAGGCTTGCGAAAACCGCGGTCTCCCATGGACAGCTTTTGCTCATCTTTTTTTCGGATTTGAAATGGAACCTGATAAATTCCCACATCAAGTGTATTGAAAAAGCTATCGGCCCGATTTATAGACAAGACATCCTGATCGTTGCACCAGAACTGCACAATTTCCTCAATTGTTTCCTCATGTAAGACCGCGACCATGCGGCGTGCCTCGCTCTCGGCCAGATTGGGTGCCAGCCCGATCCCGGACTCCAGCCACTTTTCCAGCTTCTTCACCTGCTTCAGCTTTGGCGCCACATGGACACTGCCAAATTCAGTCAGTTCCACTTCACCGCCCGGTCCCTTGCGGATGTATCCTTTTCGCACCAGCGCCGAGCTCAAATGGGAAGCAGTTGCCTTGGTTACGCCAAGCACTTCTGAAGCATTGGTGATGCAGCCCTTTTTGCTGCTCAACTCCGCGAAAAGCAGCAGGTATTCTTCCTGCCGGTCTGTCATATTGGACACCCCCTATCCGTGGAGACAGGGCAGGCCGCCGGAAGGGGCATATGGCCTCTTCCGGCAGATTCCCACCCATGCACTTTATCCCGCGTAGTCCAGATAGCGGCACAGCATGACGGCTACCTGCGCCCGGGTGGCGCTGTTGGCGGGAGAGAGTGTCGTAGTGGTGGTGCCGCCTACGATGCCCGCAGCATTGGCCCAGGCCACGCCCTCCTTCGCCCAGGAGGCAACAGAGGATACGTCGGTGAATTTGGAGAGATCGGCACCGGCGGCGGGAGTCTTGCTCAGGCTGTAAAACTTGTAGAGCATCGTGGCAAGTTCCTGACGGCTCACCGGCTGGTCCGGCGTATAGGTCTTGTAGCCGCCGATGATGCCCTTTTCATAGCCCCAGGCGCTGGCGATCTCGTGCCATGCACCCGGCGTCACGTTCTCCAGGGAATCCGGCAGGGACACCGCCGGAGAACCAGCCATCCGGTAGAGGACCGTCACCACCATGGCGCTTGTCATGGTCCGCTCCGGACTGAAGGTGGTAGCAGTGGTGCCGCTGAACAGACCTGCGTTGGTGGCCCGGATGACGGATTCTCTCGCCCAGTGACTGGTGATATCCGTAAATGCGCTGGAAGTGCTGGCAGCAGGCGCAGTGGGCGTGCTGGGCGTTGTCGGCGTGCTGGGAGTTGCCGGGGTGGAGGGCGTGGTCGTTACAGCCATCTTTTTGCCACCAAACACGGCAAACAGGCCAACCTTGGTAGTCATGATCTCATAGCCCTCATCGGACTCAGCGCCCCGCAGGACCGTCTTGGTGCCGTTGTCGTTGACACGATAAAGGCTGGGGCTGTCGGAATAGGGGAAATACAGGGTGATGGCGCCGAAGGGGTCTGTCTCCGCGCCGCTGTCGGTAATCAGGCTGATGTCGTACAGCGTGAAGCTGCCGGAGACGCCGGTAAGGGCCTTCTTGGCAAGCTCATAGTCCGCCCCAGAGGTAACGGTACGCACCTGAAATACCGTGCCGGTAGCCACTTTGGCGCTGTCCGTCACCAGACGGATTCCAGAGGCATCAGTGCGGTCTACGGTCTCCACCTCGCCGCTGCTCATGGTGTTGTCCGGCTGAATCTTAGTCAGGGATGTAGTCTTGACCTGGCTCCAATCAATCCGCAGGCGGGAGTTCAGATAGCCCTCGCCCACAACTTCGTCCATGGGGGTGTAGGGCACCACCATCTGAAGCGGGATATACTCCACGCCGCTGCGGGTGATGTAGCTGGGCAGTTCAAATTCAAAACTGCTGACATAGGTGACGGTGTGGTTCACGCCGTCGTTCTTCGTGCCGGTCTCCACCGTGCCGGTGGAGAGGACGGTGACATCCTGATAGCTTCCCTTCCCGGTGGCGTCATACTGGATCTTGGTGATGGCGGACATATAGCCGCTGACGTTTACCGGATTGGTGGCTACCTGGAGGGTGTTGGTTTCGGGGTTATAGAGGGCCTGCTCGTTATTGTCCGTTGCCACATTGCCCATGGATGCCTGATTCCGTGTGGCGTGCCACAGATCTATGGTCACCAGCTGATTGCTCTGAGCCGCCCCGGCAGGCACGGCCAATAGGCCAAGGGTCAATACACCGGCCAGCAGACTGCCGGTCAGTTTCTTCATCCACTTTGTCATATGCGATCTCCTTTTCATGTCGATAATAAAACCGCTTCGGGGCGCTGCCCCATAAGGGCAGCGCCCGAAAGCACATTTCACGCCCGCTGTCCGTGCGTGATGGACCGCTGGTTATTTCGTATTCGTTTTCGTGGTCTCCTTCGCCTTCCCGGCGGGGGACACAACGCTCTCGTCAAAGCGCATCAGCACCGCGGCCACCTGCGCCCGGGTGGAGCCGCCCTTCGGAGAGAGGGTCGTATCGCTGGTCCCAGTGACGGTCCCGTTGGCCACCGCCCACTGCATGGCGCGGACGGCATAACTGCTTACCCGGTCCCGGTCGGTGAAGTTATCCAGGCCCTTAACCAGGCTCACGTCATAGCCCTTGTACTTGGCGTAGTTGTAGAGAATCGTAACCATCTGCTCCCGGGTGACCGGGCTGTCAGGCTTGAAGAGGCCGTTTCCGTAGCCGCTGATGATTCCGTTCTGCGTACCCCAGATGATGGGGGAGACATAGTACATGTCCGCAGGCACGTCGGTAAAGGGATTGGCGCCACTGGCCTCCGGGCTGCCGTCCAAACGGTACAGCACCGTCACCAGCATACCCCGGCTCATGGTCTTGTAGGGGGAGAAGGTGGTCTCGCTGGTGCCGTTGAAGAGGCCCTTCTGGATCACATACTTCACCGCCTCATAGAACCAGTCCTCTTCGCTGACGTCGGTGAAGGGATTCACCCAAAGCTGTTCTTCATCATAGCCGATGACGAACACGCCGAACTCGTCCGTATCAAATTCCACGGTCTTGTTCCTGGAGTCGTAGCTGCATTTGATCTTCTTGAAGTCGCCATCCTCATCCACCAGCCAGATCACCAGGGCGTCGGCATTTTCGCCCCTCTTCAAAGAATAGGGAATCGTAACTGTGATCTTGCCGCGTTCCAGCTCCGTGATCTCATCGCCGGAGGTGGTGATATACATCTGGTAGATCGGGCGGCTGCCGGCGGCCTCTTTCTGCTCGCTGGTGAGGTTGGACTTCGTGGCCTCCTTCAAGTAGATCTTGAAGCTGGCGGTGCTCTGGTCGTAGAGGGACTGCATGGCCCTGGCGTCAAACTCCGCCGTCAGGTCCTCGTCGGCCCCCTGCACAATAAGGATCAGTTCCTGCTCAATCCACTCCTCCAAATTGGAGCGGGAGATGGTCTCGCCGGACTTGACGATCTTCTCTACCAAAGATTCGTCCTCAAAGCCCTTCCGTGCGGCTTCGCCGCCGTCATCCAGTGCCTTATCCCAGTCCAGCTTTACCAAGGCATCCTGATAGTTGGTGCCCATGGCATCCACATAGACCTGGATATAGTACTGGGCCCGGGGTTCGCCCTCCTGCCACACATCCACCTCTCGGGGGAAGGTGTCAATGTCGCCGTACATGTCCTTGTCCCGGTAGGTCCGCACAACTGTTGCGGGAATGGGGTATTCCCGCTCCGTATCGTCCGGTGCGTAGTACCACATTTTGATGAGATGGCCGCGGAGCGGTTCGTCACCCAGCTCCGTGCCGATCCGCGCCTTGAGGAACATGGTGTACGTCACACCGCTGTCGGTCACCTCGGCCACCACCATGCGGCCCGTAGCATCCCGCGCCATGGAGTCCTTGCTGGGCTGGCTCGCCTGCTTGATGGTGATGGGGACGCTGTAGGTGCCGTTCCGGATCCCCACTGCATCCAGCAGATCCTCGTATCTGCTCAATGCCCAGACGGAGCTGCGGTCGATGGTCCAGCTGCCTTTGCCGTCTGTGACAACCATTGTGAGAACATCCATCAGCTCCCCGTTTTCCACGGTATAGGCATACCCGTATTTTGCGGCCCAGGACACCGTCATGGTGGCCCGTCCTGCGCCGAAGCTGATGCCGCTGCCATCCGCGCTGCCCTTTGTCAGTTTCAGTTCATATAAAGAGGTGATCTTTGTTTTCTGCTCATCGTATTTGAACTCGATCTCATCCTTATCCACCTTCCCCACAGACAGTACGACGTTGTCCTTCTGGGTGGAGATCGCGTGCATCAGCGCCGCGTCCAGCTTGATGCTGCCCTGGGATGTCCTCATGACAACATCTTTGCCAGTGGCATAGAGCACCTGCGCGGCAGCCGCGCTGATGGTGATCTCCGTGCTATCGGCACTCTTGCTGGCCGAAATCGTGATTTCACTGCCGCCGACGTCCACTGAGGACTCATTGGTGGTCACGAAGGTGCCGTCCACCGTAAACCTTGCAACGTTGTCCGTCACCGTTCCGCCGCTGGGCTTCACGGCTGTGGAACCGCTGGGCGCCACTGTAACGGGGATTGTCTTAAGCGGAAGCGATGTGCCGTCCTTCTCGGCGGACACCGTGATCTCAGCGCTTCCCTGGCTGGCGCCGGTGATTGTGATCTCTCCTTCATCCACGCTGGCGGAGGCAACGCCGGGAGCGCTGCTCACAGCGCTGATAGTCCAGCCATTGCTTCCCAATACCTTGGCGGCCACAGTCTGGCTGCCGCCGATCAGCAGGCTGACAGGAGATGTATCGACAGACAGTGTGTCATCCACATTCTCCGCCTTTAAGGTGCTGTATTTGATGTACAAAATGGCAGGCTGATCGCCGACGCCATCTCCGTTAAGCGAGCGCATCATATCTACGCCAAGATAACAGTAAATTTTGTTGTAATCGTTGGCATTTCCAATATAAGGGAGTGTAATACAGGCAGATGCAGGTCGGATTTCATTGTTCAGAGACGGGGCCTCATCGGGCTCCCCGGTAATCGGTGTAATCGCCCCACTAGTAAAATCCACATATTGCCAAGCAGGGTATTCCGCCTCTTCCATATATTCTTCGTTGCCAGAATTGACAGATGCGTTTGTGTATGCTTTTAGCGGTGTATCACCATCATACCGCCAGAACTGCATTAATGATCCCCAGTATCCAATTTGTAGAATCGGCTTAAACTTGAGTGTTATCTTTGCTGTGCCATCTTCCACTTCTATCGTTCCCCGAGAATCAATCGCCCCATCTGCCATAGAAAGTCTTGTGAAACCAAAGTTCCACATTTCAACATCCACTGTATAAGTGCCATCAGCAAGTTCAGTAACGTCAATGCCATTCTCCGCATCGGAAATCATGGCAGACTGGGCGCCGCCCAACACATCTGTAAAATACTCAATCTCGTTCTGATTCGCGTTAGCGTTTCCTTGGGTAATCACAGCCAATTCATACGCCTTGGTAAACGCGCTCCAGAGGACAGCGTCATAAGTGCCCGTCTCATTTCCAGCGTTATAAATAGCCTCTGCGCCATTGATGGCCGTATTTAAATCATCAAAATACTGATATCCCCAATCTTCTCCGCCCACTTTCTGAGTCAAATCATCAATATTGGTCAATGTGTATGTTCCGTAGGATATCCCATCACTTGTCTCGCGCTCTATAGGTGTTACATCCAAAACCTTGCCTTCAGGATAGGTGATATAGGAACTGTTCGGGCTAATGGGAATCGAATTTTCATCATAGCGCAATGTGACCTCATCTGTGATCTCAAAATGGAGATAATCGCCATAGTACTGCGTTGAGCCAATCTTAACAGCGTACTCATTTCCGCTCAGAGACACCTTATCCTCAACAACAACATCAAACGAATCCGATGCCGACGCATTATTGCAGCAGAAGTAAATCGCCGCAGCGTTTTCAGAAATCAATTTCGCATTTCCAGAGATTTTTACACCAGCCGTACGATTATATCTATGTTCCAGATACAAAGCCGAACCGTTGATAGAATATAGCGTTCCGCCGGAAATTTTAATTGCATCATCATTCTTTATTCCCACATTCGTTGCCACTGCTGCCAGTTTTGCAGAAGTAGTCGCCGTAGCTGTATCCGTATTACGAATCTCACCACCGCTCATATTAAACCGCGCATTGTCTCCCATGGTAACAACAGCAACCGGATTCGCAGCTTCAATTTTGCCGCCTTCCAGGAAGAGTTCGCCATTTAAACTTATATTACCTGCGATTTCTCCCTCCCGAATGGTTGCTTTTCCAAATTCTGCAACGGCAAGCGCAGTCTGACCTGTGCCCGTATCAGGATTCAAGGCACAGATGTTGCCTCCGTCCATAATCAAGTGAACATCGCACTTGGTTGCATGTAATCGCGTACTTCCAACAGAAATTGCATCGCCCGCATATGTTGTAGCAAGTTTTATAAGCCCGGACTGACTTTCAGATGAATCTGTCAATGTAAATGTCAGATCACCTTCCAGATATATTCCGTACACCGAGATATATTTAGCGCCAGCAACAGACAGTGTACAGCCGTTCAGATCCAAGGCGCATGTTCTGTTAACCGTTATAGCGCTGCCCCATTCCTCGTTCACCGTCACATCAATATCATCCAGCATTTTCAATGTAACATCGGTATAAGAAGAATTCAGGCGATTCATTTCAGCGACCGCTTCAGTATAATCATCATAATTTACAGTAACCAGCTCGCCGCCCGTGACCTCACGGTAGCTCAAAGACATCTTGGCGCCGTCAATGTCCTCTCCTCCACCGCCGCCGGCCTCTGCGGCTGTCGTAAATTCTTCGCTGACCATCTCGCTGTAGGTCGAATTACCATTTACAAAATAGGCAATCGCCGCATACACCACATACTCCGTCCCAGCTTTCA
>JAUNGH010000009.1:15550-23075 GCA_030524605.1 Oscillospiraceae bacterium
CTGCAAACTTGTTTCCGCTCGTCTCCACGTTGGAGACCACCGTCAGCGTCGCCTCCGTCTCTCCAACTTCTGTGACGGAAACCGCAAGCTCGGCAGCCTTTTCTGCTGTCGTAAATTCTTCGCTGACCATCTCGCTGTAGGTCGAATTGCCATTTACAAAATAGGCAATCGCCGCATACACCACATACTCCGTCCCAGCTTTCAGGCCCGTCAGGGTTGCCGTGGTGGAATTATCATTCCAAGTATAGAGGAAATCTGTAAAACCAGTTGCATCCGCCGGCGCGCTCTCGCCTTTTTCCTGCACCTTGTAAACTGCAAACTTGTTTCCGCTCGTCTCCACGTTGGAGACCACCGTCAGCGTCGCCTCTGTCTCTCCAACTTCTGTGACGGAAACCGTAAGATCGGGGCCGTTCTCGTCAGACGCCCACGCCGCTCCAGCTAATAGGTTCAGAACGGTCACGGCCGATACTATCCAGGCGAGTATTCTTCGCCGATTCAACAATATTCTGTGCATTTTTTCTCCATCCTTAAACGATTGTAAGCGGTGGACACCCATTGAATTGTGGATGCCCACCGCCTATGAGAAACCGAAAAACTATGTAAACTGTTTAACCGGAGCGATGGACAAACGCCCTCAAATCAACCAATCGCAATAATGAACGAAGGGGAAACGTGATCCATGAAAGTATAGGCGTCTGTTGTCCCCGTCTTGTAGAGGTCAATATGAGAGGTCGTGACCGCAAAGCGTCCATCAGAAGGCATACTGTCGGTTGGCATCACAATCGTCAGCGTAGCACTCGTGTCGAAACCGCTGTCCGGAGACACGACTGCACTGCTCGCTCCAGTTACAGTAAGGCTCCTCAGATAGCCGTCCGCTTTCGGCAGGAAAGACATCGGTGCATAACCGACAATGGGCTGGATGGGAATAACCACTGTAGTTGTATCACCATCCACGGAAATAGTAGCGTTGCCCGCGACAATATCATCCGCCATGGAGATATCGGTGCCGTTTTCCTTGTAGATCGTCACATTGGTTCCGCTCTTCGCGCTTGCGGAGACAGCCAGGGCGAAGCACATGATCAGGGACATGGCGAGGGCGCCCAGGCGCTTAAAAGAGGTTTTCTTCATAACAAACCTTCCTTTCTGCCGGTAATCCGGCCCCAAAAATGTATGCTCCGTCATCCTCTTTGGGTGGCGGAGGGCATCTCCAAGCAGGAGTTTTACCCGAAATCAGAGGTCGCCTTCACAGGGCGCGTCCAGTTAGTCATGTCAAACTTCTTGATTAAAAAAATTTGGCATTCCGCATCATTGTATATGGGTAATGCCCATATATAATGACGGCACATGTGCCATCTCAAATGAAACCGGTACAGTTAGCTTAGTCTAACCTCAGCGTCAAAAATAAACGCAGCCGCCTGCGATACACGAAAGAAAGCAATCGGTTTGCTTCAATGCCGCCCTGCTGTTCTTGTGCCAGCGCCGTGCAGTGCCCACCGTTTCTTTACATCCAGACATTACCACAAAAGCCAGTGCTTGTCAATAATTTTTTGAATAAAAAAATTCTATAAAACTTTGTTCGGTTTTATTTCAAAAAAATCCTGTGCAATTTTTCATGAAACAATATTCTGTTTCTTATATTTGCTATTGCAAACAAGATTGGATTTGCAAAAAACAGAGACTCGCACCGGCCAGATGCTTTCCGCCAGGTGTGAGTCTCTTATTCTGTTCATTTTTATTCGGCTTTGTCCGGCGCAGTCAAGGCCAGATCGTCATTCCGCCTCATTCGTCCGCTTCTTTCGGACACCAGATGGCAACTGTCCGCTTCATACGCTTCAGCAGCGTTTCCGCATCTCCTACGTCTTTGGCCATTGTGTCCAACAGGTTGACCGTATTTTTTCCGCCCAGTTTTTCCAGCTTGTTCAGCATCGTATACATACGCGAAACGCCGCCCCAGCGGGCCGCGACCTCCTGGAGCTTTCTATACTCGGTGACGGCTGCCCCAAGGGCTTCCACGCCGCCTACGTCATCCAGGTCCTCTATAATGTCCACCAGTTTTTCCAGGTTATCCTCGCCGCCGGCACGCTTTACCAGTGTGTTCCTGCGCTTCACGCCGCTTTCGCCGCCGGACGCCTGTACCAGCTTCCGGAGTTTTTCATTCTCCTGGTCGTCTCCGCCTACTCGAACCGGCTGCTGCACTTCGGGCATGCGCTTCATCAACTCCGCCATGCCTTCATGCCTTGCCGCCATCGCCATCATGTCCTTGGCCCGTTGGACATGCTTCCGCAGCACCTCCATCGTATTGTCCGTGATGCCGTGCTCCATGTGGCACGCCTCTTCTTCCGCCTCTTCCTGCGGAATACCAAGGCGGATCAGCCATTCACAAATCGTATCGTGGCGGTCTTTGATTTTCTCCGCGATCTCCCGGCCCTCCGGCGTCAGGCAAAAAAGCTGGCGGTGCTTACCCATCAAAGGCGGGGCAATCGTCACATATCCCGCCTCAATCAGCCTGCGGACCGCCGTGTGCATCGTGGCCTGCTTGATCCCAATGATCTTTGCTATATCCGCTACGCGGGCATATCCCATTTCATTTTCAATGGATAAAATCGCTTTCAAATAGTTTTCATCCGCTTGTTTCGCGGCATCCACCGCTACACGAAGTTTAGACATATCAAATCACCATGCCGGAGCGGCGCCCGACATTATCAGAAAGAAAAAGCTGCCGCCGAATTTTGCTTTTTCAAATGCTTATCCATATTTGATCTTAAATCAGTTCCTTTACACTGCCGGCTGGCCTTGCAGACGGCAGCAGGCGCATTCAATTCTTATGATACGGAAATGATAACTAACCGGCTCCAAAATCAAAAAGGGTTAGAAATTTCTAACCTTTACTATATCATAACCGCTCTCGCACTGTCAAGTTGCCTAACTTTCCATCCCGTGTCTGCCAAACAACTCTGTCGTTTATTACAGAAACGCCCGCTCCACGCCGTGCTTTGAAAAAA
Source organism: Oscillospiraceae bacterium (assembly GCA_030524605.1). Lineage (GTDB taxonomy): Bacteria > Bacillota > Clostridia > Oscillospirales > Oscillospiraceae > Oscillibacter. Next base: position 18,553 of record JAUNGH010000009.1, read on the forward strand.
GACAATGATGGCTGCATCCAGCCATCATTGTCCTTTCTTTTATCGTTTCAATCCTCTGGTAATGGCGATCAGGTTGTCCAACTGTTCTGTATCCAATCCCTTCATGAACGCCCCTGCCCAATCCGAACAGTTTTCATGAGACTGTCAGATTGAGCAGGGGCGTTTTATGACCTTAAATCCTTGCAATTCAAGGTTTTTGGAATACTCAGCCCTAAAGAGCAAAATGGGACGCAAACTTTCAAACAGTCCAAATTTCAACCGCAAACAGTCTAATTTTCCAAATCTGGATCTCTGTGTCTTAAGGTCATGAGATTATTACAAAAACCCATGAGCCTTTCATGAATCCGGACAAAGCATTCATAATGCTATCATCGAAGTCAGCAACTGCAACCAGGTTGAGATTCCGCAGTTAAGTAGTCTGCCACGAGAGCACATTGCAGTAAAACGCCAAAATGTACACGAGAAGGAATAACTCACGACGAAAAGGTGCGGCGCAATAAAGCAAGAAGTATACAAGATGTGATTTAACAAAGCAAGGGTGGGGGATGTTCCCGCCTTGCGCTATGCCTGTTTCTCTACTCTCGCAGAAAGCGAGAAAGGTGAGATATAGCTATATACCGTCAGATTGGAGAAATCTCCAAAAATGATGTTGGAGCTTACGGTGCCAGCGCCGTTTGTTTTCCGCCCACCTGTGAGACATCACGATCAGCTGTGTGATTTTATCACGGTAATCGCCTGGGGATCGCCATAAAATAAATACATAACCATTCGGGAGGTCATAACATGGAAACAAAGACCAGGAAACGCCGGGTAGCGTTTGTAGATGAGAATGCCTGTGTTGCCTGCGGCTGCTGCGCAAAAATATGTCCCCTGTCCGCCATAGAAATCTGGAAGGGGACCGCGGCCAGCGTCAACACGGAGCGGTGTGTGGGCTGCGGAAAATGCGCCAAGGAATGCCCCGCTTCGGTCATGGAGTTTCGGGAGGTATCGGTATGAAAAAGTATTGGTACGATTACCTGTGGGTGCTGTCCCTGGCCTATCTGATCCTGGGCTTTTTCAACATTTTGTTTGCGTGGCTGGGGCTGCTGTGTTTTTTCATCCCTCTGATCATTTCTATCTCCAAAGGGACAAAGGGCTACTGCAACCGCTACTGCGGCCGGGGGCAGTTGTTTGGCCTGCTGGGTGGACGGTTCGGCCTGTCCAGGAAAAAGGACATTCCCCGCTGGATGAAGAGCAAGTGGTTCCGCTATGGCTTTTTGATCTTCTTTTTCATCATGTTTTTCCAGATGCTGTGGAATACATACCTGGTATTCAGCGGCGCCCAGGATCTTAAGCAGGCAGTGACACTGCTGTGGACTTTCAGGCTGCCGTGGCATTGGGCCTACCATGGAACGCTCCTGCACCCCGGCGTTGCCCAGTTCGCGTTCGGATTTTACAGCGTCATGCTGACTTCCACCGTTCTTGGGTTTGTCACCATGCTCCTGTTCAAGCCCCGCAGCTGGTGCGTCTACTGCCCCATGGGCACCATGACACAGCTGATCTGCAAGGCCAAATGCCGAAAACCGTGATATTGTCACGGAACCGGCCGGCGCTTTGTTCTATAATACAAACATGCAAAAAAGAAAAGAGGAGGCCGAAGATATGTCTGCTGTTCATATCAATAAAAACAACTTCCAGGAGGAAGTTATTCACTCTGGAAAGCCTGTCCTGCTGGACTTCTGGGCTCCCTGGTGCGGTCCGTGCCGCATGGTGGCCCCCATCGTGGAGGAGATCGCCGGAGAGCGGTCCGACATCAAAGTCGGCAAAGTCAACGTAGACGAACAGCCCGAATTGGCAGCCCGGTTCGGAGTCATGAGTATCCCGACTCTGGTGGTCATGAAAAATGGAAAGATCGTGACACAGGCCATGGGCGCAAGGCCCAAGAGTCAGATCCTCGAGATGCTGTGAGGAGGTGTGGTTCCATGGGATTGTTCGGTTTCCTGCGAAGCTCTGATATCAACCAAGGCGTCAAGGAATGTCACGAGGCGGCGGGCGCGGTTTTGCTGGATGTCCGTACGCCGGGGGAATACCGGAGCGGCCACATCCCCGGAAGCAAAAATGTACCGCTGCAAACCATAGACACGGCAGTTTCCGTTGCCCCTGACAAAGACGCGCCCCTCTTTGTGTACTGCCACAGCGGGGCCAGGAGCGCACAGGCGGTGACGGCGCTGCGGCGCATGGGATATTCCATTGTAAAAAATATCGGGGGGATCGCCTCCTATACGGGAGAGGTGGAGTCGATATGAAAGTCGTAATTGTAGGCGGCGTGGCGGGCGGCGCCACAGCGGCAGCCAGGATCCGCCGGCTGGACGAGGCGGCGGAGATCGTGGTGTTCGAGCGGTCTCAGTATATTTCCTATGCTAACTGCGGCCTGCCCTATTACATCGGAGACGTGATCACCGATCCCGGGGAGCTGACCCTTCAGACCCCGGAGAGTTTCCTCTCCCGATTTCAGGTCACAATGAAGGTGCGCCACGAAGTCACTGCCATCCATCCAGAGCAAAAGACCGTTTCTGTCAAGAATCTGGAGACCGGGGAAATCTTTGAAGAGTCCTACGACAAGCTGCTCCTGTCCCCCGGTGCCAGACCCACCCAGCCCAAGCTCCCGGGCGTAGGGCTGGACAGGGTGTTCACCCTGCGGACGGTGGAGGATACTTTCCGCATCAAGAAGTACATCAAGGAGCGCCGCCCCAAATCGGCTGTGCTGGCGGGCGGCGGTTTCATCGGCCTGGAACTGGCGGAGAATCTGCGGGAACTGGGCATGGACGTCACCATTGTTCAGCGGCCAAAGCAGCTGATGAACCCCTTCGATCCGGACATGGCGGCGTTCATTCACAGCGAAATGCGCGGATGCGGCGTCAAGCTGGCCCTGGGACATGCCGTGGAGGGTTTTCTGGAACAGGAAAGCGGCGTGGAGGTACTGCTGAAGGACGAGGCCCCGCTCCATGCCGACATGGTGGTGCTTGCCATTGGTGTCACCCCGGACACCGTTCTGGCAAAAGAAGCGGGCCTGGAGCTGGGCGCCAAGGGCAGCATCGTGGTGAACGAGCGCATGGAGACCTCCGCTCCTGATATTTACGCGGTGGGCGACGCGGTGCAGGTGAAGCACTATGTCACCGGGGAAAACGCCCTGATCTCTCTGGCCGGTCCCGCCAACAAACAGGGGCGGATCGCCGCCGACAACATCTGCGGCGGCGACAGCCGTTATCTTGGCTCCCAGGGCAGCAGCGTCATCAAAGTCTTTCGGATGACCGCCGCCGTCACCGGCATCAATGAAACAACCGCCAAAAAGGCGGGACTCAACGTGGATAAAGTCATCCTCTCTCCCATGAGCCATGCCGGGTACTATCCCGGCGGGAAGGTCATGACGATGAAGGTGATTTTCGAAAAGGATACCTGCCGTCTGCTGGGCGCGCAGATTGTGGGCTATGAAGGCGTGGACAAACGCATTGACGTGCTGGCCGCAGCCATCCACGCCGGAATGACGGCCGTGCAGCTGAAGGACCTGGATCTTTCCTATGCGCCCCCATACTCTTCCGCGAAGGACCCGGTCAATATGGCCGGCTTCATGATCGATAACATCGCCAAGGGCATGCTGAAGCAGTGGTTTCTGGAAGATCTTCCAAAGCTGGACGAGGGCGTCACGCTGTTGGACGTCAGGACGGAGCAGGAGTATAAAAACGGGCATGTGGAAGGGGCCCAAAACATTCCCGTAGATGCGCTGCGGGACCGCCTGGGAGAAATTGAGCAGGGCAGGCCGGTCTATGTGATCTGCCAGAGCGGCCTGCGCAGCTACATCGCCTGCCGGATTCTGGCTGGATACGGCTATGACGCATACAATTTCTCCGGAGGCTTCCGGTTCTATGACGCCGTGACAAACGACCGCCGTCTGGTGGAAACAGCCGCCCCCTGCGGAATGGATCAATAAAAATGAGCCGCCCTCTGATGCGCAGGCTGCCATCGGAGGGCGGTTTATAAAGGTTCCAGCAGAGCCCGGAGCCGTTTTTCGTCCGTGATCTCTACCACGCCGCGGCTCAGTTTCACCAAGCCTTCACTCTGGAAATAGCGGAGCATCCGGGTGACGACCTCCCTTGGATTGCCCAGATGATTTCCGATGATCTCATGGGTGATTTTTAAAAGCGTACTTCCCTCAATAGACGCTTCTTCCAGAAGAAACGCCGCCAGCCGCTTGTCAAAGCTCTTCCACATGACCTGTTCCATGAGCCACATCACCTCGGAAAACCGTGTGGACATGAGTTCGTTGGTGTAATTGGCCACAAGCACGGATTCCTCCATAAGCTGTTTATAGACCTCCGAGGGAATGACCCAAAGGCTTGTGTCCTTTTCAGCCTCAATGACCAGGTCAAACTGGATGGAGTGGAGCATGCAGGAGGCGGAGAACAGACACATATCCCGGTCAAACAGCCGGTAAATGGTCATCTCCCGCCCTTCTTCGGAGAGAATAAAGGCCCTGAGCTGGCCGG
>JAUNGH010000240.1 GCA_030524605.1 Oscillospiraceae bacterium
ACCCGGTGTATGCGTTCCGGTAAGGTCACCAGAGCGGTCTGATCGTGCAAACAAAATCCCGGACCTCGGTCCGGGATTTCTTTTGCCATCACTTCCCATCCCTGTGAAGGAGGGTTTACATGGAACACTTCTGTCCCTGCCGCAACACCGGGTGCCGCTGCCACCCTGCCAACCACAGCCAGGGCTGTTCCCTCTGCATTGAAAAGGAACTGCGGAAGCGGGAAATCCCCAGCTGCTTCTGGGATTTTGTCATCCGGCCGGGGGAGACTGTGGAGGATTGCTCCATGGAGGCCTTCGCCCGCCAGGTGCTGGAAAAGCAGGCAGCGGGCCGGGAGGGCGGCGGCGCATAACGCATAAGAAGAGAGGGCACACGCCCTCTCTTTTTATGCGCAGGCTCCGGTACGGGATTTTTGATTCAGCGCCGGACGGGCATTTCCCTCGCCAGCTGCTCCAGGAAGCGGAGCGCCTCCCGGTTGGCGGCCTGAACCTCCGTCCGCAGGGCCGTACCCGGGAGCCGGAATTCCGCCGTCACGCAGTCTGCGTGCCGGTCGCTCCGGGCCAAGACAACACCCCGCAGCGAGCCCCATGGGACCGACGTGAATTCCGCGCTGTACTTCTGCTCTCCCTTCCGCTCCGGCTTACCGCTGCGAAGCAGCAGCAGTTCCCGGTCATTGTGGAGGTACAGCGTTCCGGCGAATTCCTCCGGCTTCGCCCAGGGAGGCCGGACGCCTGTCCGCGCAGGGCTCCAGCAGGGCTGATAGGCGTCCGGCGTGAAAGGCGTCCCCCGCTCCCGCAGGTCCCGCATCTGATTGTAAAGCCAAATGTCCACGCTGTCCTCCCGAAGCGCCGGGGCGTCCCGGAGCCCGGCAGGCGCGGCGGCCTGCTCCGGGCAGGCGCCCCGGATCAGATCCGCGAACCGCCACAGGATCGAGGCGGACACCGTGTTGTAGCGGATCTCCGTCCCCTTCTCCCGCCCGTAGATCGTGCAGATGCCCAGAAGCAGCTTCTGGTACAGGCGGAGACCCGTGATCTCCCGGAAGGGAACGGCAGTAAACTCCACCCGCTTTTCCCGCCGGGTCCAGATGCAGACGCTCTTCCCGTCCACACCCACCACCTGGTCATAGAGGTCCATGTCCGGCGTGGCCCTCCGCCGTTCCAGGTTCCTGGGGATTTTGAACAGCATTTGGTATGTCCGGCGGCTGTCCACATAAGGCGCGAACAAGGGCGGCAGCGGATGATCCCCGTCGATCTCATAGACCCATGGCCCAAAGGCGTCATATTCCGAAATTCCCATTGTCAATCACCTCCCTGCAATAAAAGAGGAATCTGCTCCGCCGTGTACAGAAGCGGCTCCATGCTCCGCTTTCCCAAAGCGGAAATCATTGCCCCGTCGATTATGCTCTGGAGCATGGCTCCCAGCTTCCGGGCCCGCTCCCTGTCACAGCCGCCCTGCTCCAGCTTTTCTGCGATGGCGTTCTCCCATGCCTCCGTGCAGGCCGTACAGGCCAGCCGCAGCGGCTCGCTGAGCAGTGAGACCTCCAGCGTCAGCAAGCTCACCGTACAGCGGATGATATGCTCCGGCTGCTCAAATTCCCGGGCCATCGCCCGGATCATCGCCTGAATTGCCGCTTCCGGATCATCCACCCCGGCAAGAAACCGCCTGATCCTCCCTTCGATCTCATCCCGGATCAGTCCGATGGCCGCAACGGCCAGTTCCTCCTTACCGTTCGGAAAATAGTAATACAGGGATCCCTTTGGCGCACCGCTCTCCGCCACGATCTGGTTCAATCCGGTGGCGTGGTAGCCCTGCTTTTGGAACAGCTCCGCGGCTGTCGCCAAAATCCGTACCTTGGCCGGTGATTCTTCCGTCCTCATGTTCCCACCCCGCAAATTATAACAACCGGTCTATATAATAGTAGCACAACACCTCCTCCCCGTCAATCTCAATAAAAAAGAACAGCGGAAACATTTCCGCTGTCCTTTTTGATCACATCCATGTGGTCTCCAGCAGCTCGTCCTTCTTGGCGCGGGTCATCAGTTCGGTGACCACGTCCCGGACGTTTTTGCCGTGGTACAGCACCTCGTAGGCGCAGCGGCAGATGGGCATCTCCACATGCTCCCGCTCCGCCAGCTGGTGGATGCTCTCGGCGGCGTAATACCCCTCCACCACGGCGCCCACCTCCTCCATGGCCTGCTGAACGGTCCTGCCCTGGCCGATGAGGATGCCCGCCCGGTTGTTCCGGGAGTGCATGGAGGTGCAGGTGACGATCAGGTCGCCCATGCCGGCAAGGCCCCCGAAGGTGCGGCGGGTGCCGCCCAGCTGCTCGCCCAGGCGGGTCAGCTCCGCCATGGCCCGGGTCATCAGCAGGGCCTTGGTGTTGTCCTGGAATCCCAGGCCGGTGCAGATGCCGCAGCTCAGGGCCACCACGTTTTTCAGCGCCGCCGCCAGCTCCACGCCGATGATGTCATAGCTGGTGTAGACGCGGAAATAGTCGTTCATAAACGCGTCCTGCACAAAGCGGGCCGCCGCCCGATCCGGGCAGGCGGACACGCAGCCGGTGGGCAGCCGGACACCCACCTCCTCCGCGTGGGAAGGGCCGGAAAGGGCAACCACTTTACAGACATTCCCGGTGGCCTCCTGCAAGACCTGGCTCATGCGCAGGTTCGTATCCCGCTCGATGCCCTTGGAGACGGACACCAGAATGCTGTCAGTCCGCAGATAGGGCGCAGCCTTTCTCCCCGTCTCCCGGACGGCAAAGGACGGCGCGGCGCTGACCACCAGGTCCGCCCCCTCCAGGCAGTCCAGGTCCCCGGTGACACACAGGCTGTCCGGCAGGTGGACGCCTTTCAGCAGGGGATTTTCACGGCTTTCGGCCATCCGGGCCGCCTTTTCCGGGCTGTGGGACCACAGCGTGACCTCGTGCCCATTGTCACAGAGGACCCGCGCCAACGCCGTGCCCCAGCCGCCGCTGCCTAAAACAACTGCCTTCATGATTTGCCCTCCGTTTTATGATGCAGACTGAATTTGTTCTCATTGCCGTGGAGCAGCCGCTTGATGTTGGCCCGGTGCTGCCACACCACCAGCCCGCCGCAGGC
>JAUNGH010000241.1 GCA_030524605.1 Oscillospiraceae bacterium
GAACCCGCCGTCAGCTACTACATCGAGCTGGACGGCCTGCGCATCCTGTTCGACACCGGCTATTCCGATGTCTTCTTGAAAAACGCGGCAGCTCTTGGCATCGGCCTGTCCCGGCTGACCCACATCGTCCTCTCCCACGGCCACAACGACCACACCAACGGCCTGTCCCTGCTGCGGCAGCAATACGACCTGTCCCAAGTGCGGCTGGTGGCCCATCCCCGGTGCTTTGCGCCCCGGTGGGCGGATGGCGCGTACATCGGCCCGCCCTGCACGGAGGAGGAAGCGGGCGCTTTCTGCACCTGCCAGCCCAGTGCCGGACCGCATTTCCTGTCGGAAAACTGCGCCTTTTTAGGCGAGATCCCCGCCCTGCACGGCTTTGAGTCCCGCGTCCCCATCGGCTGGGCCCGCGCCGGGGGACAACTGGTTCCGGACCTGCTGCCGGACGACAGCGCACTGGCCTGCAAAACGGCGGAGGGGCTGTTCATCGTCACCGGCTGCTCCCACAGCGGCATCTGCAATATCATCTCCTACGCCCGGCAGGTTCTTGGCGAGGAACGCGTCGCCGGGATCGTCGGCGGCTTCCACCTGTTCCGCCGGGACGACCGCCTGCGGCAGACCGCCGCCTTTTTGCGGGAGGTCTCCCCCCGCCGCCTGTACCCCTGCCACTGCGTCTCCCTGGCTGCCAAGGTGGAGCTGATGAGGCATCTGGACGTGGAAGAGGTGGGCTCCGGCATGCTGATCGAGCTGTGACCGCAAAAAAACGCCGCTGCTATGCAGCGGCGTTTTTTCATACCAGCTTTTCAAAATAGAAGAACGCCCCGTCCTCGCCGCTTTTCCGCATGCAGGAGGACAGCATCTTGTAGGACGCCTGATTTTCCCGGAAGCATTTCGCCACCACCCGCGTCAGGTGGACCTTGTACAAGCCCCAGTCCGCCACGGCGGCGAAGGCCTCTGTGCCGTATCCGTTTCCCGCGTAAGCGCTGTCGATGCGGCAGCCCAGCTCCGCGCCGCCCCGGCAGTCGAAGCGGTACAGCACAGCCTCGCCGATGAGCTTTCCGTCCAGCCGCACGGCGAAATTCACCGCCTGCCGGTTTTCAAAATCCCGCTTCGCCACGTCGAAGAAGCTCCGCTCCTCCACCGGGCCGCCCAGGCCGCCCACGTCGTCGTAGCCCCACCAGCGGTTCCGCTCCCCGTCCAGCACCAGGGCGTTGTAGGCCGGGATGTCCGCCTCCGTCAGGGCGGAGAGGGTCAGCCGCTCCGTCTTCAGTTCCGGGATGGCGGCAACATGGCGCAGCAGCTCATTCTGGGGCTCGAAGCAGTATTTGGGAGCCAGTCTTGCCGGGCCGTACTGCAATTTGGAAGTCCGCAGGCCCCGGTCTGCGGCGTCGTCCTCCCGGTTGATCCACCGGCAGCCGTCGCCAAAGGCCGTCGCAAAGGCCTGGACCATGGCGGGGTACACGCCGGTGTAGGAGTACAGCGCCTTTTCAATGTGGATGATGAGGGTGTCCCCGCACTTCTCCGCCAGGGACAGGGCCACCAGCCTGTCCCCGTCGAACATGCCTCCCGCCAGGAACCAGGGCTTGCCCGCCATCCGCAGCATCTTTTTGGAAAGGGCCAGTTCGTCCCGGGCCTTGGCGTTGTCCCCCTTGGGGAACTCCGCCGCGTAATCCTGCCAGAACCGCTCGATGACCTCCCCGTCCGCCGCCGTCAGACGGCGGAACTCCGCGTCCGGCCACCGGCTGCGGAACTTCTTGATGTGGTTCCGCTGGCCGGAGTAGCGCCGTCCGGCAAAAAGCTGCAGGTCCTCCCGGTAGTACACATAGTCCCGCCAGGTGCGGATGTCGCTGACCCGGACATAGGGGTAGCGGGCCAGCAGCCGGGCCGCCCTGCACTCCGGCACCACAGAGATAACGGGCGTCACCCCATTCTCCAGGCAGTATGCCTCAATGGCGTCCAGGGCGGCGTCCTCGTCGCCCTCCGGCCCCGGCACGGGGTAGTCGAAAATCCAGCGGTCTCCGTCCTCGCAGCGCACCACCAGGCACCCGGCGATCTCCGCCCAGGCGTATTTCCAGACGCTCCGCCACATCAGCTTGGTGCCCACCGAATACTCGCACAGCCCGTATTGGCAGTTCTGGTAGTATTTCCGCAGCTTTCCGCCGTCCTGTTTGGTCACTGGCTTGAATTTACACATAGAATCATCCTTTTTTATCACCGTGTATTAAAAATATCCCAATTTATCGTTTTTTAGCCGATTTATTTCCTATATGCTTGACTGGCCGCACCGGATACAGTAAGATAAAATTCCATATGCGGAAATGTAATAGTCAGCATGAGGGGATTTAATAAGAAAGAGGGGAATTGTTTTGCAACAAGAAAGAGGTACTTGGGGAAGCAATCTGGGCTTCCTGCTGGCGGCCATCGGCTCTGCCGTCGGCCTGGGCAACATCTGGGGCTTTCCGTATAAAATGGGCAAATCCGGCGGGTTTGCGTTTTTGCTCATCTATCTGCTGCTGGCGCTGTTCGTCGGCTTTGTCATCCTGACGGCGGAACTGGCCATGGGCCGAAAGACCGGGCAGGGCACCGTGGGCGCCTATCACGCCCTGTCCCAAAAGTTCCGGTGGGTGGGCTGGCTGGCGGTGTTCTCCCCCTTCGTCATCATGAGCTTTTACTCGGTTCTGGGCGGCTACTGCATTGAGTACATGTCCCTGAACCTCAGCAACCTGGCCTTCGCCGGGGCGGAGATCCAGACCGGTGCCGACCTGTTCGGCTCCATGCTGACCAACCCGTTCGGCTGCGTCATGTTCACGCTGCTGTTCATGATTATCTGCTATCTCATCAACCGGGGCGGCATCGCCGGCGGCATTGAGAAGTTCAACAAGGTGGGCATGCCCGCCCTGTTCGTCATGCTGGTGATCATCATCATCCGCTCCGTCACCATGGAGGGCGCCGTGGAGGGGCTGAAGTTCATGTTCCTCCCCGGCTATGCCGTCCAGGCGGGCTTTATCGAGACCGCTCCCCACTGGACCACGGTGCTGGCCACCGCCGGCGGGCAGATGTTCTTCTCCCTGTCTCTGGCCATGGGCATCACCAT
>JAUNGH010000010.1 GCA_030524605.1 Oscillospiraceae bacterium
CCACCCGGCCCTTCACATGGGGGACACGGGAGAGCTCGTCGGCGCTCTTCTCCAGAGGGATGCCCAGCAACAGCGCCGCGCCCAGTACATCAAGGGTATTATATATCATGAAACCGCCGGGGATATTCACCCGGACAGGGACTTTTTTCTCTCTTGTCACCGCCGTGAAGGCCACATGGTCCGCCGCCAGCTCAATATCCTCCGCCCGCAGGTCCGCGCCGGCTTTCTCCGCATAGAAGAATTTCCGGCAGGTGGCATTCTCCAGCAGCCGGGGCGTCCAGGGGTCGTCGGCATTGCAGACGCCGGCGCCGCAGTTTTGGAACAGGATGGCCTTGGCGCCGCAGTAGTCCTCCATGGTCTTGTGGAAGTCCAGGTGGTCCTGGGTCAGATTGGTGAAGATGCCCACGGCGTAACGGACGCCGTACACCCGGTCCAGGGCCAGGGCGTGGGAGGACACCTCCATCACCACGTGGGAGCAGCCCGCATCCCGCATTTGGGCAAAGAGCCGCTGGAGCTCGAAGGACTCCGGCGTGGTGCGCTCCGTGGGGATGATCTCGCCGCCGATCATGTTCTGGTTGGTGCCGATCAGGCCCACCTTGGCCCCTGCCTCCTGCTCCAGGATGGCCTTCAGGAGGTAGGTGGTGGTGGTCTTGCCGTTGGTGCCGGTGACGCCCACCATGGTCATGCCGTCTGCCGGGTGGCCGAAGAAGTTGGCCCCCACCACCGCCAGGGCCCGGCGGGAGTTCGCCGTCTGGACATAGGGGACAGCGGGGTCCTCCGGCAGCTTTTCGCACAGCACCGCCGCCGCGCCGGCGGCCCTGGCCTTCCCGATGAAGGCGTGGCCATCGGCCGCGAAGCCGGTCATGGCCACAAACAGGTCGCCGGGACGGGTGGCGCGGGAGTCGTAGCTGATATTGGGAATCTCCAGCTCCAGGTCCGCCGTGGCGGAGAGGATGTCGATACCCCTGAGAAGTTCCTTCAATTTCATAAGCAAGCCCCTTTACACAGTTTTGGCGCTGAAATTTTACCAAAACCATTATAGACAGGCAAAAAAGCAAAGTATACGGTGAATTGTGCCGAAAACCTTGCGGAACCTGCCCTCCCCGCTGTCAATCCAGCACGGAGGTGTCGCCGAACTGGACCGTCACCACGGTGCCCGCCGCCAGTTCCGTGCCCTCCGGGTAATTCTGGCTCATGGCCCGGACGTTGCCGGAGCTGGCGCTGGTGGTGCCCGCCACCTTCATAATGAGGCCCGCGTTGGTCAGGGCCTTGTTGGCCGCCGACGCCGTCATGCCCACCACATTGGGCACGGTGCAGGGCGTGTCGCTCTTCTCCGCCCCCAGGTACAGGATGATGGCGGCATTGTTGGGCACGATGGCGCCGCCCGCCGGGGTCTGGTCCGTCACGGTGCCGCCGCTGCCCAGAGTGCGGCAGGAGAAGCCCACGCTCTCCAGCTTGGCCTTGGCATCCTCCAGGGACAGGCCCACCACATTGGGGACGTTGGTGTCGGCGTTTTCCAGCTCCTGGGCGGAGTAGTCCGGCTCAAGGCCCAGGACGGGCAGGATATCCGCCATGATCTGGCTGGCCGCCGGGGCCACCATGGTGCCGCCGAAAACAGGGGTGCCGGTGTTGCGGCTGGGGGTGTCCATGGTCAGCAGCATGATATACTGCGGGTCGTCCGCGGGGGCGAAGCACATGAAGGAAACCACCACGTCGCCCGTGCCGGTCTTATCCGCGGTGCCGGTCTTGCCGCCGATGCGGTAGCCCGCCACCTGGCCGTTTTTGCCGCCGCCCTGAGCCACCACGTACTCCAGGCACTGGCGGACCTTGGCGGAGGTCTCCTCGCTGATGACCTGCCGGACAGGGGTGGAATCGTGCTGGCTGATGATGTTGCCGTCATCGTCCAGTATCTGCTCCACAATATAAGGCGTGTACAGATAGCCGCCGTTGATACAGGCCGCCTGGGCCCGGATCAACTCCAGCGGAGTGACGTTGAAGGTCTGGCCGAAGGAGTAGGAGGCCAGGGAGACCACATTGGAGTTGAAGGTCTTTTCATCGGAAAAGATGCCCTGCACCTCGCCGATCATGTCAATGCCGGTCTTTTCCATCAGGCCAAAGGACTTCAGGTATTTATAATACGTCTCCGTGCCCACCTTCAGGCCCATGGCGATAAACGCCGGGTTGCAGGAGTGGCCCACCGCCTCTTCCAAGGTCTGGGTTCCATGGCCCGAGCGGTTGGAGCATTTGATAGCCTTCGGCCAGCCGGGAACCATGACGGAGCCTGTGCAGGTGAAGGTGCTGTTCATACTGATGACCCCCTCCTCCAGCGCCGCCGCCAGGGTGATGGGCTTGAAGGTGGAACCGGGCTCATAGGTGGAGTCGATGCACTTGTTGCGCCATTGGGTACTCAGGGCGTTGCTGACAGCCTCGTCAACAGCCGCCTGGTACTTCTCCTCGGTCTCGTAGGCGTCCTTGTTCTTCTCGATCTCCGCCAGAGCGGCGTCCAGGCTCTCCTGGAGCTTTTCATCCAGGACGCTGCCGTACTCATTGCTGTCGTAGTTGGGATAAGAGGCCATGGCAATGATGGCGCCGGTGTTCACATCCATGACGATGCCGGTGCCGCCGTTTTGAGCGTCGTACTTCTTCACCATGCTCTCCAGGCCCTTTTCCAGATAGGATTGGACCTTGACATCCAGGGTCAGCAGCAGGCTGTTGCCGTTTTCGGCGTCAAAATACTGCTCGTAGTTGTACAGCAGCGCGGTGCCCGCGGCGTTTTTCGCCGTGACGGTCATACCGGCGGTGCCCTCCAGCTCACTGTCATACTTGGCCTCCAGGCCCACGCCGCCCACGTTTTCGCCGTTGACAAAGCCGATGACGTTGGCGGCCAGGCTGCTGTAGGGGTAGTACCGCTTGGAGTCCGGCTGGAGGAAAACGCCCACGATCCGCTTTTGCTGCTTCTCCGGGACCTCGTTGCCCTCGTCGTCGATCTCGCCGTTGATGAAGCGGCGGAGCTCGTCGGCCATGGCCCGCTCCAGCTTTTTCTTGATGATCTCGTACATGGAGGCGGTGTTTTCCATCCGCTTTTCAATGGTGCCCTGGTCGATCTCCAGAATGCGGCTCAGCCCCCGGGCGATATACGCCTGGTCCCGCAGCACCGGGGCAGCGTAGGTCTCGCCCTTTTCCGCAGCGGCCTTCGCCGCCTCCTCCTGAGCCTTCTTCTGGCTCTCCACATACTGCAGGATCTCCTTGGGGGAGATCATCACCGTCTCCGCGGAGGCAGAGGCCGCCAGCGTGACGCCGCTCCGGTCGTAGATCGTCCCCCGGGAGGCGGAAATCACCGCGCTGCGGGTCTGCTGGTCCACAGCCTTCTCCTGCATCTCCTCGTGCCTGTTGATCTGGATGCTGTACAGCTTCCAGAACAGCAGCACAAAGGTACACACGCCGAGCAGCAGCATGATCAAAACCGTTCTGCCGCGAACCACCTGGTTGGCCCGGCGGGCGGCGTCGCTTTTTCTGTGGGGAGTGCTTGCCATGGTTCGTCTCCTTTTCAGCCCGGGGGCCTGCCTGCTCCCGGATGGAAGCAGGGGAGCAAGAAGCTAGCTTCTCACTCCCCGCTGTGTCAGTTCCTGATGATGGATACCGTCCGTATCCCTTTTTGTCCCGCCGCCCGCCGCACAGGGGGCACGGGATGCTTCATTATAGTGCGGCGCTCATTCAAAATATTCCACCACCGCATAGATCCCGTGGTTCAGGGAGGCCAGAAGCCTGCTGAGCACGCTGGGATCCTCCTTCTGGTAGACCACGGCGCTGTCGCCGCCGGAGAGGTCGATGTAGCAGATCTGGCTGTTGCCGGGCTTGGTCATGCCGGCGGCCTCGGCGGCCTCCTTCACGGTGGCCAGGTCGAACATCTGCTCATACTCGGCGGTCAGGACCACATTTTCCGTCTCCAGCGTATCCAGCTGGCTTTTCAGGGCCACGGTGTCGGCGGAGAGGACCGTCAGCTGGACGTAGCACATCAAAACCATGACCGCCAGGCCGATCACTGCGGCGATGCCCGCGATGGTGAAAAGGGACACGGGCATCTCCTGCTCCCGCACCTGGGCGCGGGGGGCGGCGTGGACCTTCGCCCTTGGTCTTTCCCTGGCAGCTTCCTGGCGGCGGGGAGCCTCGCCGGCGTGGCGCAGTTCCCGCTCCCGGACCGCATAGTCCAGATCGTATGCCAGACTGCCGTTGACAGCATGGCTGTTTCGATAGCGCAGTTCCCGCGCCGTAGACGCCACAAAGACTCCTCCCTTCCCAAGATTTCAACACACAAGAAGGGGCTTGTCCCTTCTTACAAATCAAACGGATCGCACTTCTCCGCCACCCGGAGCTTTGCGCTGCGGGCCCGGGGGTTTTCCGCCAGTTCCGCCTCGCCGGAGACGATGGGCTTCCGGGTCAGCACCTTGATCTTCGGCTTTTTGCCGCACACGCACACCGGAAACTCCGGCGGGCAGGTGCAGCCCTTCGCCATGTCCTGCATCGCCCGCTTGACGATGCGGTCCTCCAGCGAGTGGAAGGTGATGACCGCCAACCGCCCGCCCGGGTTCAGGTTGTCCGCCGCCGCCTTCAGCATGGGCGGCAAGGCGTCCAGCTCACCGTTGACGGCGATGCGGATGGCCTGGAAGCTCCGCTTGGCGGGGTGCTGCTTTTCCCGCAGCGCCGCCGGGGGCATCGCCCCCTTGATGATATCCACCAACTCCAGGGTGGTCTCAACAGGCGCGGTCTCCCGCGCCCGGATCATGGCCTTCGCAATGGCAGGGGCGTACCGCTCCTCGCCGTATTCATACAGGATGCGCCGCAGCTCCTCATAGTTCCAGGCGTTGACCACCTCCCGGGCCGTCAGGGGCGCGGAGGTGTCCATCCGCATGTCCAGCGGGGCGTCCTGCATGTAGGAAAAGCCCCGGGCCGGGTCGTCCAGCTGAGGCGAGGACACACCCAGGTCGAACAGCATCCCGTCGGCGCCGGCGACGCCCGCATCCCGCAGGACGCCGCCCAGCTCCGAAAAGTTGCCATGGACCAGCGTCACCCGGTCCATCCATGGGGCCAGACGCTCCTTTGCCGCGTCGATGGCCGCCATGTCGCGGTCGATACAGATGAGCCGGCCGGTGGTCAGCCTCTGGGCGATCTCTCTGGAGTGCCCTGCGCGGCCCAGCGTACCGTCCACATACACCCCGTCGGGGCGGATGCGCAGTGCTTCGATGCACTCGTTCAAAAGAACAGGCTTGTGGGTGAATTCCATAGGCGCTTACCCGCGGCTGCGGCGGGCGCGGGCCAGGGCGTCCATGGCGGCGGCCATGTCGTCGTCCTCCAGCATCCGCTGCTCCCGCTCCGTCCAGGTCTTCTCGTCCCAGATCTCCGCGAAGGAGTTCAGGCCCACGATGGTGGCGGTCTTCTTCAGTCCCGCGTGCTTGCGCAGGCCGGCGGGGATCAGCACCCGGCCCTGGGCGTCCGGCTCACACTGGACGGCGTTGGCGTACAGCAGCGTCAGCGCCCGCATCTCGGTGTAGCTCAGGTCGTCCATCTCCTCGGACATCTGCTCCCACCTGGCCTGGGGGTAAATGGTCAGGCAGTGCTCGGCGCCGATGGTGATGAAAAAGGTGTCCCCCAGCGCCTCGCGCATGGTGGAGGGAATGACCAGGCGGCCCTTGGAGTCGATACTGTTATTGGATTTGCCCATCAGTCTCGCCACACCGGCCGCCCCCTTTCCCCTCTTTTTGGGTCCGGATGGGGAAAGTTTGGCACTGGTTTACCCAAAGCCCCCACTTTTCCCCACCGTCAATTCTGAGTATAAGCAAATATGGCTGGAATTGCAAGGATTTTTTTCCGACAAGAAACCGGCAAAATCCACTGTTTTTCCACATTTTTTACCAAAAAAGGCCGAAATAAAACAGGCGTTCGAGCTTTCCGAATGCGGTTTACGTAAAATTGAAAACCGTCTTTGGCACAAGATGTTGTGCCAAAGACGGTTTTAAGACAGATTTGATCCCTAAATCTTGAAGTTGTCGAAAAAGTTTCAACGATTTTTTCGTCGTTTTTTACAAAATTTTATCGATTATGGTCTACCGGGCAGTTCAGTTGCTCCCCGCAGGGCTCTCCGGATTGTTTTTCCCGTCCAGCTTGTCCCGCTGCTCCTGGATTTTGGCGGCAGAGGCGGTGCGGAAACGGACGCGGGACTCCTTCACCTCGTCCAGGGCGGCCTGGACGGCCTCCTCCGTGCGGGCCAGGGCGTCCTCGGCATACTCGTTGGCCACCTGATACAGCTTGCGGGAACGCTCCTCCGCCTGGGCCACGATCTGGCGGGCCTTCTCCTTGGCGGCGTACAGCACCTCGCTGTCGGAGACCTTGGTCTTGGCCTCCAGCTCCGCCTGGCGCATCATGCGGTCCACGTCCCGCTTGGCCTCGTCCACGAATTTCTCCCGGGCGGCCAGCAGCTCCTGGGCCCGCTTGATCTCCACAGGCAGCTGGGCCCGCAGCTCGTCCAGCAAGTCCAGCATCTCGTCCCGGTCCACAACGCTCATGTTGGGCTTCAGTGCGGGGGATTTGGCGTCCTCGATCTTCTCATACAGCATGTCGATCAGCCGGTTGATATCATTCGCCATAGCTTTATCCTTCCTTCTTCTCTAGCATGTCCCGCACCAGGGGGATGATGGATGACGGCAGGTATTGCTCCAGGGGCTGGCGGTAGCGGATCATCTCCCGGGCCATGGAGGAGCTGAAGTGCTGGTATTCCGCGCTGGCGGGCAGCAGCAGGGTCTCCAGCTCCGGGTGGATGCCCCGGTTGATCAGGGCCATCTGATATTCCACGTCAAAATCCGCCACGCTGCGGACGCCCCGGACGATGACGCTGGCCCCGTGGGCCACGGCGTAATCCGCCAGCAGGCCCGGCCACAGCTCCGCCTCCACATGGTCAAGGCCCGCCACGGCGGCCCGCACCAGCTGGAGCTTCTGCTCCGGGGTGAACATTTGATTCTTTTTCTCAGCGTTGGGACTGACGCACACCCACACCCTGTCAAAGCAGGCCGCGGCCCGCCGGATGATGTCCAGGTGGCCCAGGGTGATGGGGTCAAAGCTGCCGGAGCAGATAGCTGTTCTCATGGGATCGTTCTCTCATTCTATTCATTTCCGCCACGGCGGTAGACGGTCAGGCCGATCTTGCCGTAGCGGTAGGTCCTGTGGAGCCGGTAGGGCGGCTCCAGTGCCGGCAAAGCCTTCTCCGCCGGGTGTTCCGCAACAATTATACCATGGCTTTCCAGAATGTCAAACCTTGCGATGTGGGCAATGGCGGGTTCCAGCAGCCCCGCTGCGTAGGGCGGGTCCAGCAGGATGATGTCAAAGCGCTCCTTCAGGCCCTTCAGATACTCCATGGAGTCTCCCGCCACCACCCGGGCCCGGTCCTGAAGCTCCGTGACCTTCAGGTTTTCCCGGATGAGCTTCACCGCATCGCCCCGCCGGTCCACAAACACGGCGGAGGCGGCTCCCCGGCTCAAACACTCGATGCCAAGCTGCCCCGTTCCGGCGAACAGGTCCAGGACCCTCCGCCCCTCCAGGTCAAACTGGAGGATGTTGAACATGCCCTCCTTCACCCGGTCGATGGTGGGGCGGGTCTCCATCCCCTCCAGCTCCCCCAGCCTGCGGCCCCGGGCGGAGCCTGTGATCACGCGCATGGCGGTCTCTCCCTTTCCCCGGCCTGAGCCGGACGTTTACTGCTTTGCTTTATTTTACGGCAAACTTCACCGCATTTCAATAGGAGACGCCCTTCTTTTTGGGACTTGTACTTTACAAAAGAATCGTATATAATAAAACTCTAAAAGTACGGAAACCGGGGAGCGCGGCCCTGCCGCCCCCTGTCAATACCGGGAAAGAAAGGACGTTCTCATGATTCAATTCAAGTCAGACCAGGGTGAGATCTCCGTCAGCAGCGCCGTGTTCTCCAACATCACCGGCATTGCCGCCACCAACTGCTTCGGCGTCAAGGGCATGGCCTACCGCTCCATGACCGACGGCCTGGTCCACCTGCTGCGCCGGGAGGCCATGAGCAAGGGCGTCAGCATCACATACCACGACGACAACTCCATCTCCATCGAGCTTCACATCATCGTGGAGAACGGCGTCAACATCCCCGCCGTGTGCCGCTCCATCATGAACGAGGTGCGCTATGTGGTGACCAGGAATACCGGCGTCAGCGTCGCGGCTGTGGACGTGTGCGTCGATTCCATGACCCTGTGAGGGAGGAACAGAACGAATGAACGAACAAATCACCGGCGCCCTGTTCAAGCAGATGGTGCTCCACGGCGCCGCCGCCATCACCGCTCAGAAGCAGGCCATCAACGACCTGAACGTGTTCCCCGTCCCCGACGGTGACACCGGCACCAACATGTCCATGACCATCGGCACCGCCGTGGCGGAGCTGCGCAAGAACGCCCCCACCACGCTGACCAAGGCCGCCGATCTCACCGCCTCCGCCCTGCTGCGGGGCGCCCGGGGCAACTCCGGCGTCATCCTCTCCCTGCTGTTCCGCGGGCTGTCCAAGGGCCTGAAGGGCAAGGAGACCGCCGACGCGGCGGAATTTGCCGCCGCCATGCAGGAGGGCGTCTCCTCCGCCTACAAGGCCGTCATGAAGCCCGCCGAGGGCACGGTCCTCACCGTTTCCCGTCTGGCCGCCAAGCGGGCCGCGGATGTGGCCGCAGAGGGCGTGACCGATCTGGAGAAGGTCCTGGAAGAAGCACTGAAAGAAGGGTATGACGCCTTGGCGCAGACGACTGAGATGAACCCCGTGCTGAAAAAGGCGGGCGTTGTGGACGCCGGCGGCAAAGGCTATCTTCTCATACTGGAGGGCATGCTGGCGGAGATGCGGGGCGAGCCCATGCCGGAGGTCACCGAGGACGCCAAGGTCCAGGAAAAGGCGGACTTCGCCGCCCTGGGCGAGGAGGACATCACCTTTACCTTCGACACCGTGTTCATCGTCCGCAAGACCGTGAACAAGCCTCTGGAGCCCTTCCGGGCCTACCTCAGCAGCATCGGCGACAGCCTGGTCATCGGCGAGGACGACGAGGCCTTCAAGGTCCATGTCCACACCGACATCCCCGGCGCCGCCCTGACCGAGGCCCAGAAGTACGGCACCCTGGAGCTGGCGAAGATCGAGAACATGCGCACCCAGGCGGAGGATCTGGCCGCCGGCCGGAAGGCCCAGAGCACCGACGACCTGGACGCCGTGGAGGAGGAGCTGGAGCGCTCCGAGACGGCGGAGGAGCCCGCCCACGTGGTGGCTGCGCCGGAGAAGAAGTACGGCTTCCTGGCGGTCTGCGCCGGGGACGGCCTGGCGGCGGTATTCCGTGACCTGGGCGCCGATGGCGTGGTGTCCGGCGGGCAGACCATGAACCCCTCCACCGAGAGCATCCTGGCAGGCGTGGACGCCATCCCCGCCGAGACGGTGTTTATCCTTCCCAATAACGGCAATATCATCATGGCCGCCCAGCAGTGCGATGCGCTGACAGAGAAACAGGTGGTGGTCATCCCCACCAAGACTGTTCCCCAGGGCATCACCGCCATGATGAACGTGGATTTCGAGGCCCCCGACGCCCAGGCCATCACCGACGCCATGACGGAGGCCCTGCCCACCGTCACCACCGCCCAGATCACCTACGCCGCCCGGAACTCCGATTTCGACGGCTTCGACATCAAGGAGGGCGATTATCTGGCGCTGGAGGAAGGCAAGCTCTTTGGCACCGACAGTTCCCTGGATGCTCTGCTGAACAGTCTGGCGGCGGACGCCGTGGAGAAGGAGGCCAGCTTCATCTCCCTGTACTTCGGCGAGGACGTGTCCGAGGAGGACGCCCAGAAAGCGGGCCAGGTCTTTGAAAGCGCCTGTCCCGACGCGGAGGTGGTTGTCCTCTCCGGCGGGCAGCCCGTTTATTACTATATCATTTCGATGGAATAAGCAAACGTCCGGCACCCCCTTGCATGGCAAGGGGGTGCTTCTTTGATCCAATTGGCCGCGTCTTTCCGGCTCTGGGAACGGGCGCTAGCGGGAGAAGCTGTATGCGGCGCACAGCGCCAGCGGGGCGCGGCTGCCGGGATCCAGCAGGAAGACACGCACCGAGGCGGGCGGTTCGGAGAGCGCGGCGGAGACGGTCACTTTGCCCGCCGCGCTGTCAACGGACCGCATATCCACGCCGGCCATGCGGCCCGCGGCGTTATAGAAGGCGGTCACCAGATCGGCGGGCTTCCCCAGCTCCGGAAGCGCAGCCGTCACCGTGCCGGTGTTCCCGGAAGCGGCGGCGGAGAGGATGGCCAGGACAGGGGGCGGAATATCCACGGAGGCCGGCGTCACAGCCGCCGGGACCGCATTGATCTCGCCCTGTACGGCGACCTCGTTCTTGCTGCCGAAGCCAAGTGTCATGGCGGCTCCGGAGGCGTCCTCGCGCACAGTAAAGGTGAACTGCGCCACCTGCAGGCCGGTATTCGCGGTCACAGCATAACCGAGAGCCGCATTGTCGGGCGCATGGAGCTCATACAGGATGGTCCCGGCGTCAACCGCGGCGGTATCATGCTGCACATCGGTGAACGAGGTGTCGTCCAAAACGGACATCCGCGCGGCGTCATAGGTCAATTCCAGATGGAAGGCGCGGATCGTCCGGTCCTCATCGAGCCTGATGAATACCCGGGCAACGTAACTCCCGCCCGCCTCCACGTCAAAAGCGCCGTCCTGATCCCGGTCGGCGGTCAGCCTGTTCACGCCCCCGGCGTCATACAGCTCATAATAGACCTCGTACACGCCGGCGGTATCCGCAAACAGCAGCGCCGCCCCGGAGCCGGGGCCGTCGGCCAGCGCATACGCAGGAAGCGCGGTCATTACCATATACAAAGCAATAAGAAGGGACAAAAATTTTTGAGACCATATTTTCATGGCAGCCTCCTTTTCGCGGATCGCGCGCGGACATCCATACAGGAACCGGCACCATTATACCGACATATCGGAAAGTGTGCAAGGCCTTTCTGACGGCAGGATGCGGCAACTCCCCGGGCCGATGCCTGAAGGGAAGCCGCCGTGCGCCGCGCATCAGCCTGTCAGCTTTGGGCGGACAGCCGCCAGGGGCTGCCCCACACTTTCGTGAGGCAACCCCTTTTTTCGCATCCGGCGCCGCGTCACTTCCCGGCGGCGCGATACAGGAAGGTCACGATCTGACCGCGGGTGCAGCTGGCCGCCGGGCCGAAGGTGGTGGCGGTGGAGCCGTTGGTGATGCCCTGCTCCACGGCCCACAGCACCGCGTCATAGCAATATGAGCCAGGCTTCACATCCGCAAAAGGATTGCTTCCAGCCGCCGCCGGAGAACCGGCGGCCCGCCACAGGAACGTGACCGTCTGCCCCCGGTTCACCGTGGCATTGGGGCTGAATGCGGTGGCGGTGGTGCCGTTGGTAATGCCCTGCTCCACGGCCCACAACACCGCGTCATAGTAATACGCGCCGGGCTTCACATCTTCGAAGGGATTCACCCTGCTCCCGGGCGCGGGGGAACCGGCGGCCCGCCACAGGAACGTGACGATCTGCCCGCGGGTGCAGGTGATGCCGGGGCCAAAGGTGGTGGCGGTGGCGCCGTTGGTGATGCCCTGGTCCACGGCCCACAGCACCGCGTCATAGTAATACGCGCTGGTCTTCACATCCGTGAACGGATTTGTCCGCTCCGGCTCGACGGGGCCGGTACTGCCGGGAGTCCCGGTACCTGTGCCCGGCGTGCCGCTTGTGCCCTTTACGGTCCCGCAGACGGCGCAGACGCCTTTTACAAAGGAATGTCCGGCCTGCGCGGTCTCATAGCCGCAATGGACGCACTGGTTCCAATGGCCGTCTTTGTCGGATTTCAGCGCGTAGGAGCACTGCTCCGTGGCGGCGGTGCCCACTGTTTCGCCGCAGTCCGTGCATTTGACCACGGCGGTGTGGAACCCGTTTCCGAGAGCGGTGTATTCCGTTTTGGTATGGGTGTGGGCGCAGCTCCAGGCGGCTGTCAGCGTCACGCTGCCATTGACCTCATAGCGGTCGCCTGCGCTGTAATACCTGGCGCCGTCGTACCACTTCAGGGTGTAGCCGCTGCGGACGGCGTCGGGCAGGGTGATCGTCTCCCCAATGGCATAGGTCCCCGCGACATCCGTTCCGCTGAGGGCGCCGCCGTTCACGTTCAGGGTGACCGTCCCCTTCCCGGATGGGACATTTGCCCCGCCGCCCTCCGGGTAAACCAGGGCCACGTCCAGCCAGACGCGGGCGCGCTCCGGCTGCGTCACTGTGTAAGTGCAGGTCATCGTCAGAGGATTCGGCACCGTTTTACACACTTTTTTCACCATGTCCGCCCAGGCAAAGACGGCCCGGCAGCCGCCCAGAACGGTCAGTGTGCTTTTGGACGGGCTGGAGAGTTCCGGAAGATCGCAGCCGCCGCTCTGGAAGTCCAGGCCCGTGGCAAGCAGGTCAAATTCCAGGCCGTAGGCCTGATAGGCCCCCTCCATGTCCGTGCGCCGCACGGTCAGGGTCACCTCGACGGTATCGCCCGCCTGCAGCGCGGTCAGGTCGCTCAGGGCCTGTCCGCCCGAGGCGGTGGTGAGCTGATAGGTGAAAGACGGCTCCTCCGCCGCGGCCGCCGGGACCGCCGGCAGCAATATCAGCGCCGCCATGGTCATCAATAAGCAGATCAGTTTCTTCAAAATCTTGTCCTCCATTCCGGGCACCCTGTTCCACGCGGTGCAGGCCCGTGTCCAGGCGGCCCCCGCCCAATGGGAAAAGCCGCATACGGGAGGCGCTGCCTCCCGTATGCAGCTGGGGGAACACGCCGTGATCGCTCAAACGAATGCCTTACGTGAAGTTCTCCGCGATCAGGTTCACGTCGTCGATCGTGCCGTTGCAGTCATGGTTCGCGTCAGCCAGCAGACGGGCCTTGATGCCCAGGGCGCTCAGCTTGAACGCGTCGCCGCTGGTCTTCGCCATCTGATAGACGATGGAGGCGTCGTTGAAGTCCACATCATCGTCATGATCAATCCGGTAGTTGTAGACCAGCGTCTCATCCGTACCGGCAACAATGCTGATCTGGCCGGCGGAGACGGTGGTTTCGCCCGCCGTGTACGGGATCAGCGTGACGTATACGCCGGAGGCTCCGTCAACGACGGTGCCGCCCGCATCGGTGAACGCGGTGACATACGCCGCCGCGTCGGCGGCCGCGATGTGGTACAGCTGCTCCGTGCCGTACTTGACCACGTTGCCGTCTCCGGGTACAGCGCTTACGATCAGCAGGGCATAGCCGCTGTTGGCGTACTTGTAATCCACCACGGCGCAGGCTGCGTTGACCGTCCACTGGGCGGCCAGGGTCACCGTGCCGTAGTGGCCGGTGAGCGTGTTGTTGTCGGCAGGGATGGTATCGCCCACGTTCAGGTCGCTGTCAGTGGCGCTCGTGACTTTCCAGCCCGCAAAGGTGTAGCCGGGCTTGACAGGGGTGGGCAGATCGCCGTCTTCAATATTGTACTCATTGCTGGCATCGGAGGGCAGTGTGCCGCCGTCCAGGTCACCGTAAGTGATGGTATAGGTGGTCGCGGACCACTTGGCATCATACTCGACAGCCGTATACAGCGCGGGGAAGGTTTCAATCACGGTCTTGTCGGCGTCCGTGCTGAGATACCAGCCATCCAGCGTATAGCCGCCGTAGACCGGAGCATCTGCCGGGGCAGACGCAGCCTGACCGTAGACGACCTTGGTAGTGGTCGAGGCGGCGTCCCCGAATTTGCCGCCGTTGGCATTCCAGGTGACGGTGATCTCACCCAGGGTGTCCACGGAGACCGGCGTTGTGGTGGCAGCGACCGCGTCGATGCTCTCGCTGTCCGCCACGGAGACCTCGTTCTTGCCGCCAAAGCCAAAGGCCATGCTGGTGCCGGCGGCAGTGCCGTCGTTCACGGTAAAGCTGAACTGCGCCACCTGCAGCCCGATATTCGCGGTCATGGGATAGGTCGTGGTCGCTGTGCCGTCTCCGGCCTGATAGAGCACATATTTGATCGTTCCTGTGCCGACAGCAGCCTGGTCGTGGTTCACGGCAGTAAACGAGGCATCGTCGGTCACGGTCAGATTGGCGCTGTCATAGGTCAGGTTCAGCTCGAAGCCGCGAAGGTTCCTGTCCGCGCTGGGCTTGATGAACACCTTGGCGACGTAGCTTTCACCCGCCTCTACATCCCATTCACCATCGTTGTCTTCGTCGTCGGCCAGCTTCGTCGCTCCAGTGGAATCGTACAGCTCATAGTAGACCTCGTACGCGCCCTGTTCCGCACCGCAGACGGTGCACACGCCATTCTCATAAGTATGGCCGGTGGCCGGGATTCTCTGTGCTTCCACCGTCGTCCGGGTGGCGCCGTTTTCATCGCTGAACACCCAGCCGCAGACACTGCAAGTCCAGTACTCGTTGTTGCCATCCTCCGTGCAGGTGGCGGCCTTGGCCTCGGTCTTCGTCAGCGTGTGGCCGGTGGCCGGAACGGTCACGGTCTTGGTGTCGGTATACGTCTTGCCATCCAGCGTCACAGACGCCGTCCAGGTCTTGCTGCCGGGGAGGGTGCAGTCGGGGTCTTCCACCGTCAGGACGGGAACAGCCGTGGCGGAAATTTGGTTATTCTCCCAGTCGCAGGTTCCTGCGCCGGTGCAGGTCCAGGTGGCTGCCGCTTCGGTATAGCCATCGGTGTCATTGCCGGTCCAGGTCCAGACGGGGGTGCCCGCGTGGGTGTGGGTACCGGGGTCCGTGCCCTGGATCGTGATGGTGTTGGAGGTAATGCTGCTGCCTTGCCAGGAAAGCTTATTGCCTTCAATATTGGCGGCAGCCGCGAATGTTACACTGAACGTGTGCTCTCCGGCGGAAGCAGCGGATGCGTCCACCGTATAGGACAAAAATTCCTTGTTGGCAGCAACTACGGTATCCGTAGCATAGTTATTGGCGGTGACAGTCGTTTTACCGACATCCTTATTTGAGAGGATAATGCCAACGCCGAAGTCCGCGTAATCGCTGCCGTTGTCAATGCTCGTCAGCGTAAAACCATCCGGGCAGGTGAGTGTTATATCCATATTGGCATATGACAATTCGCTGTCTGTGCGCAGGGACAGCGTCACCGTATCTCCGCTTTGGGTCGCCACCAGCTCAAACGGCGTGTCTCCCGCCGCCTGTGCGCCAACCCCGAGCATCGAAATGCTCAGGGTCAGCGCCAGCAGCAGGGAAATCATTTTTTTCATATGATTGCCTCTTTTCCTTTCAGTTTACCACTGGAACTTGTCTCTCAGGTTCACCGCATAGCGCAGGATCTGCATAGCATCTGTGCTATTCACATTTCCGCTCGCATCATTGTCTGCAGAAAGCGTCTCCAATGCCGTCAGACCTCTAAGCTGCACACAGTAGCGCAGGATCTGCATGGCATCCGTGCTGTCCACAACGCCGTCCCGGTTCACATCGCCCATCAGCACCACGGCGATCTCCACGCCGGCGATCTCCACATCGGCGCCGTCGAGGGTGAATCCGTAGGTGTCCGCCGATTCCGTCTCGGCGGCGGTCAGGCGGGTGTAGGTCTCGCCGCCGTCCGTGGTATATGCCACCACGCAGGGCTGGTCACAGGCCACGGTGAAGTTCAGGCCGCTACCGATTTCCACCGTCGCCGCGGCGGCGGTGTGGTTCGTGAATTGGCTCTCCTGCAGCTCCTTCTCCACCAGGATGTCCTCGCCCCGCATGCCATAGACCGTCACCGCATAGCTGTGGTAAGCGCTGTAATCCGAATCCTCCGGCGCGGCGCTGTCGATCCGGTTGGATGCGGACACCGTGTTCGGATAGACTCTGTTGAATGCCGCCAGTTGGTCGGGATACAAGATCTGCGCGTCAGAGTAGTTATCGCCTTCGTGCAGCTTCGTGTTGATGTTGTCCATGACATCCTGGATACCAGCCAGCAGCGCCGCGTAGCGGTCATACTGGTTGATCAGCTGCTCCAGCTTCTCCTCGTTGCTGGCGGTGCTGCCGCCGGAGAAGCAGCTCATCAGCGTCTGGAGCTCCGCAACGTCCGCCATGAACTGGTCCATGCGCTCCCGGCTGACCTGCTTATAGATCAGGTTCTTAAAGTTTTCGTCGTCCAGGAAGCCCAGCATGGTGTCCGCGTCGCCCATGAGCGTCTGGTGGATGTCGGCCATGGTGTCCAGCTTGTTCATCAGAGTCTCATTGGTCTCGTCCACCTCCAGGATCGTGACGGCGTACTCCACCTCGCTTACCAGTCTCTGATAGCTGCCGGGGATTTCGACGGTCCGGCCCGCGAAGGCTTCGCCGCCGCCTGCCGTTGTCAGGGTCTGCGCCGTCCAGGTGTGTCCGTCCACCGTGAGATCGGGGGCGTAGATCACGGCCTTGTCCGGTGCAAGCAGCGTGAACACATAGTCATCCGTCGGCGCTGCGCGGGTGGTGCCGTCATCAAAGGTCTGTTCCGCCATGGTGGGCAGGAACACGTCGGCATCCACGGTCACATCCGCCGCCGGCATCACCGTCAGCGTCTGATCCCACGCGGTTTCCGTGTTGCCGCTGTACAGGACCGGCATCGTCACAGGACTGCCGTAGGTATAGTACTGCGTGTAGATCGCCGTGCCATTGACCTGATAGGTAATGGCATACTTTTGGGTTGTAAACCGGCCTTCCGCCGTAACGTTCTGCGCGGGCATCTCAGAAGGCGCGCTTCCCGTGCTCCAGCTCCAGCCGGAGAAGGTGCTGCCCTCCCGGACAGGCTCGGCAGGCTCCGTGACCGCCTCCCCGTAGAGGTAAGTGTCCGTCTGGTACGGCTCGCCGTCCACGGTATAGGTCACGGTGTAGCTGTTGCGTGTGTAGTCATAATAGATCTTTGTCGAACCGTCGGCGGCAACCTCCACGGTCTGTGTCTCGGGCGCGGTAAAGCCCTCGATCTCCCTGACCGCAGGGGTGACGAGTGTGCCGGCGGGCGCGTACAGCGTGTCGCGGTACGCCGTGCCGGGCGCCTTGAACGTGCCGGGCTCGCCCAGCACTTCCAGGCGGTGGTACACATAGTACCTCACGCCGTCCTCCGGCGCGCCGGAGGTGTCCGCAATCGCGTAGACAGAGAAGTGGTTCGTCTCGAACGTGAAGCAGCCGTTCTCATAGACCGCATTCATGTCGTGCCTGACACCGGCGTCATCGACGTAGTAGACGCTCTTGTCCGCGGCATCGCCGCTGAACGGCAGCGAGACCACCGCTTTTCCGGCCCCGCTCTCCGCGCTGAAGGTGATCTTTTGATCGCCGGCCATCAGAGAGAGGTCGAAAATCGCCGCGTCACTTGTCAGGGCTGCCCGCTGCTGGTCGTTCAGCAGCGGCTCGTCCTCCGCGTATTCCAGCGCGTGAACAACAAGCCGGACGACTGCTTCCGCGTTCTCCAGAAGGGCATCCTTCAGGTTCTGTGCGATGGTTCCGGCCGCAGCCCGGTCAAACGCCGCGGAGACGGTCTTGCCCTCGGTCTCCCCGCTGTGCTTCACCTGCGCTTCGACGCGGATCGACTCAATGGTATCATCTTCGAGGAGTTTCTCGGGCACGGTCTGCTCCGCGCTGTTCAGGACCTCTTCCCCGCCGGGTGTAGCTGTTTCCGTGACAGCGCGGTACAACGGCTTGATCACCACATCGGCGGTGACCGCGCCGGAGGTCAGGCTCCAGCCGGCAAATTCGTAGGTATAGCCGTCCGCTGCGGCCCTCTCGGGCGCCGCGGGCGCGGACAGAGCGCCCAGTTCCGTTCCGGACTCCACCGTTGTGCTGAGGATCGTGGTCCCGTCGCTGTTCACCCAGGTGACCGTATGCTGCCCGGTGACGGCATCAGGGGTCCACGCGGCGATCAGCGTCAGTGCCTCCGCCGGCATTGCGGGCATGGGATAGCCCGCCGTAAAGGTCTGTCCCAGCTCATCCTGCCAGGTCAGGCTGTAGCCCTCCCTGCCGACATCCGCCAGCGCGGCGGTCAGATCGGTGCCCGCCTGATAGTATCTGACGGCGCCGTACCGGTCTCCGTCCTCGCTGTCGTTGAGGATGGTCAGGGGATAGAGCGTAAAGGTCTTCCCCGTGTTGACGGTGATGCTGCCGCCCTCGGCGACGCCATGGGTGGCGTTTGCCGTATCCACAGCCATGAGCTTTTCCGCCTGGGCAGGGGTGATGTCCAGCAGCGGCGCATTGGCGCAGCCGCTGATGGCGATCCTGCAAAGCGCCATCGCGCTGCGGGCCGCCGGGATCTTTCCGCTGCTGTCCACGGAGACCTGCAGGATCATTGCGTAGGTCTGGACCAGGGAATCAAAGTTTTCGATCTGCTGGGACAGGTTGTCAAACGCGCCCGCGAAGGTACCCGCATAGTAGCCGGGCACTTCGAAGTCCGTTTTCTTGACCAGCGCATAGTATGCGATGAGCTTTTCGGCATCTCCGGTGACGGTTTCATATGCGTCCAGCTCCGCCTGGATCGCGTTGGCATAGGCCTTCATGGATGCGACCTCTTCGCTGACGAAGGTCTTGACATAGGAGTTTCCTTCGTAGTTCTCAATGGCATCCAGCATAGTCGCCAGCTTTTCCTGGGCGTTGACTTCCGCCTCGTCCCATGCGGCCAGCTGTTCCTTGGCCGTGGAGGCCAGCGTCAGGCCGAGGTCGGCCGCAAAGCCGCCGAATTCCGCCGTCCACTGGTTTCCGGACACCGTGTAGTCCACCGTCAGCACCGCGCTCTGGTTGGCCGCGGAGCCGAGGGCCGCCGTGTAACCGCTTTCGCCGCCTGTTACGGCGGTTCCGTTCACGCTGTTTGCCGCCGCAGTGATACTGCCGTTTGCCGTGACCGGCTTTCCGAAGATCTGCAGGGCGGCGCCGTCATCCATGCCATAGACCGCATCGGTGACGTCCGCGTCCGCATAGAACAGGATGTGCTCGTCATGCAGGCTGTCGCCCTTCAGGGATTGCAGGAAATCCTTCTCCTCCTGTGTCAGCTGGCCGGCAAAGTAGGCGCCCGCCATGTTGTCCAGGTAGCCGAAGGGCTGGGTGGCCGCGTCGATGGCCACCGTGGGGGCGATGGCTGCGGTGATGCCCGCCGCGGCGGAGCCGCTGAGGAACTTCACCGTGCCGCTGCCGCTGACGGCGTAGGCGTACTCGCTGGACAGCAGGCTGCTGTTGTCCAGCACCAGCGCCGCGCCCTCCTCCACGCAGATCATGCGGCTGACGCTGCTGTCCTTGACTGTCAGCGTCGCGCCGTTGGTCACCGTGAACACGGGAACCGAGGTGTTGGTGGTGTTGACGGAATAGCCGTTGGCGACCAGCGTCATATCCTTGTCGATATATGTGGTGAAGCTGAGTCCGTTGTAGTTCTGCTCCAGCGTGAAGGTCCCGCCGGGTTCCACCAGCGCGATGTCTTCGTCCAGCTTGGAGGTCGCCGTGCCGTAGAACGTGATGTTGCTCATGGGCATGACGAGGGTCTCGTCAAAGGTGACCGGCTCCGTCCACGCCGCGTCCTTGTACCAGGTGTAGGTGTAGATGGGGTCCACCGCGCCGGCCATCGGGTCTGTGATGATCTCGCCGGCCTTGTACTTCGCGGTCTTGAGCACATAGCTTCCCAGCTGGAAGGAGGCGGTGAACTGGAACTCCGCCAGGGAGGTGCCGCTTCCGCTGCCCATGGAGCTGAGATACCAGCGGCCGTCATCCTGCGTGATCTTGCTGCCCACGGCAGAATAGACATTGTCCGCGTCGGAAACGGCGTCCACATATGCGGCGGAGTGGGTCGTGCCCAGATTGGCGACCACCGTGTTGACCGGGGTGCCCTTCAGCGCCTGACCCAGCTTGCCCAGCGTCGCGGAGGTGGTCTGGCACCAGTTCAGGATATTTCCGCCGAGCTGGGTATACTGCAGATAGTCAAACTCCCCCAGCGTTTCGCCCTGCTGCTTGATCCCCTTTTCGACCAGCCAGTTCAGGAGCGACGCATCCTCAAAGGGATTGTAATTCTCCACAGGCTCGCCGATCCAGTTCTTGCCGGGGTTGTACTTGGTGCCGTAGCTGGCCTCCACGTCCGCCCGGGTCAGCGCTTTGTTGATCAGCCACTCGGCCAGGCCGTTGGAGGAATAATTGATGTAATCGTAGTAGAAGGAATCCTTTCCGCTGTACTGCGCCGAACTGCCGCCGGTGTTTTCCGGGTTATTGTACTTGACAACACCGAGCACCGTGTCCACGCTTGAAAGGATCGCGCCGTAATTTTCACTGAGCCACGCCAGCTGCTCCGCCAGGGTGGCGCAGTTCTTGATGCCGTCCACCGTGTCCTGATAGTCGTTCAGCACCGGCGTCAGGAATTTCGCCTTGGCGCCCAGAACATTATCAACCTTTGCCAAGTAGGAATCGTAGCCGGACATACCTGAAAGGGCTGTCGTGGCGGAGGTGCTGGAATAATATGTGCCGCTGATCGGGATGCCCCACATGGGCCCCGCGCTGTTGGTGCTATTCTGGGCATATTTATCGCCGTAGGCGGGGCTACCCAGGAAATAGAGGTCGGTGGGCAGGCCCGTGTTCTCCTTGGCGAAGGTGCCGTTGTTCACATTGGTGTTATAGACAGCCTCGCCATAGGGCGTATCCCAGTGCATGGCGTCCCGGGCGATCAGGCCGTCCCGCAGGGAGCCCACCATTGCGGCGATCTGATCGGCCCAGCCCTCCAGCTGGTCAAAACCCAGGGCTCTGCCCAGACGCTGGGTGACGAAGTTCTCCAGGAACGTCTCGGCCGTGCCCGTGTCGGCGCAGGCTGCGAGCAGGGCAGTCTTCTCCTCCTCCGACAGGGCGGACTGCAGGGTGAAATTCACGGTGAAGTCCTGTCCGCCGGGGTTTTCAAAGCTGGCGCCGAACTCGCCCGTGGTCAGCTCCACGCTGGTGCCGTCCGCCAGGGTGACGGAGGAGGGCATCCAGCGGTAGCCGAAGCGGCCGTAAAAGCTCTCGTCGGCCCAGGTCAGGGAATCGGTGACCAGATTGCTCTCGTCAGGGGTGACATAGACCTGGGTGCCGCTGGTGCTGGTGCTGGCCGCGGCGTCCTTCACGGCGGTCAGGATCGTGGTGGAGGCGTTGATGGTGGCCGTACCGCCGCCGTAGTAGCCCCACACGGTGGGATAGACCGTGAAATAGCCCAGGTCCACATAGCCCTTGCCCGCGAAGTTATACGAGAAGTCCAGCTTCAGATAGGTGATGTTCTGTCCCACCCAGGTGGAATCTGCGGAATAGCCGATGCTGCTGCCCCATTCCTTCAGGGTGGCCTGTCCCATGCCGTTGGCGGCGTTGAGCCAGCAATAGGCGCGGGTGGTGCCGGTGGGGGACCAGTAAATATCCATCCGCTTCTGGGTCGTGTTTCCGTCAACGCCGTTATTGGCGCGGGTCGCGCCGCTGAACACGGAGCCGCCCGTGCCCACAAACTGCTTGTCCGCCGGCAGGTTGCAGTAGATATAGGCCGTGTTGCTGTTCAGCGTGACGCGCACGCTGCCGTCGTCGTTCATGGTCATGGCGCATCCCACCGGGGTCCAGTCGTTCAGGAAATCCTCCGGCGTGAAGGTGACGCCGCCCCAGCCGTTGGTCACGGCGGGCGCCGCCAGCTCAAAGCCGGTGCTCACCGCGCCCTGGGTCAGCGCATCGGTATAATAGGCGTTGGTGTCGTAGGCGCTGGTGCCGTCCGGATAGGTGACGGTCTCGCCGGTGACATAGTTCTTGATGGCGGCGGCGGAGCCGAAGAGCGTGCCGTCCTCAATCGTCGTGAGGCCGCCCGCCACATAGCCGCTCACCGCGTTGTTGACGGCATACACGCCGTGCAGCTCGGACTTTTTGACGGTCAGCGTGGAGCCGTCGATCAGTTCCACTGCGCTGCCGGTGTACAGCTCCTCGCCGTCCACGGTGGTCTTGGAACCGTAGACGAGGCACTGCTCCAGCAGCAGGTGGCCGTTCAGCACCCGGATGGCCGAGGGCGCATCGCCCAGGAAGGCCCCCAGCAGCTCCACATCATCGGCATACGTCTCGCTGTCGGCAATGATGGTGGCGTTGCGCAGGGTGACTGTGGAGCCGTTGTCGATGTTGAAGGCGGGGCTTCCGGCGATGGAGGTGATGGTGGCGCCGCCCATGTCGATGATGACGTCCTTTTCGATGGTGATGGTCTCGGTCACGTTTCCGCCCTGATAGCGCAGGCCGGTCTCATTATCCGCCTCGTCCACCTGCTTTTGCAGCATATAGGGCGTCACGGTGAGCTTGAAGTCCTTGTAAACACGGGGGAACGTGGCGCTGTAGGCCCGGATTGTGGCAACGTGGGTCTCCTTGTCGCCGGTATTCACCGCCGTGACAAGCCCGTCCGCAGTCACTGTCGCGTATTCCGGGTTCAGGCTCACATATTGGATGGAATCGTTCCAGCCCGCGTTGTTGGGATTGGAGGTCTAAATGCGGGATAAGAGAATCATTCTGTGTGATGCAGATGATACTATTGAGAATCTGTGTCAGACATGGGTAACATATCTCAATAGAATGTATGGAACTACTGTACATAGTAGTGAGATTGTTGATTGGAATGTAAGTCTATTCTTTCCA
>JAUNGH010000242.1 GCA_030524605.1 Oscillospiraceae bacterium
TCAAGTTCTCCACCTACGCCACCTGGTGGATCCGCCAGGCCATCACCCGCGCCATCGCCGACCAGGCCCGCACCATCCGCATCCCCGTCCACATGGTGGAAACTATCAACAAGGTCATCCGGGTCAGCCGCCAGCTCCTTCAGGAGCTGGGCCACGACCCCTCCCCCAACGAGATCGCCGCCGAGATGAACATGCCCGTGGACAAGGTGCGGGAGATCCTGAAGATCGCCCAGGAGCCCGTCTCCCTGGAGACCCCCATCGGCGAGGAGGAGGACTCCCACCTGGGGGACTTCATCCCCGACGAGGGCGCGTCCGAGCCCTCCGAGGCCGCGTCCTTCACCCTGCTGAAGGAACAGCTGATGGATGTTCTCTCCACCCTGACGCCCCGGGAGGAAAAGGTGCTGAAGCTGCGCTTCGGCATTGACGACGGCCGCACCCGCACCCTGGAGGAAGTGGGCAAGGAGTTCAACGTCACCCGGGAGCGCATCCGCCAGATCGAGGCCAAGGCCCTGCGAAAGCTGCGCCACCCCAGCCGCAGCAAGAAGCTGAAGGACTTTTTGAACTGACAGGCCGTGCGCTTCCTTTCCCCAAGCAAGCGCAGCTTTCGGGGCCCCCGCGCGAGCCCAGCGAAGCGGGTCACGTGGGGAGAGGCGGCGCAGCGAAGCGAGCGAGCCCTGGACAAAGGCCAGGGCGAGGGATACGGAGCTTGTGCCGCCGGCGCGCCACCCCAGCCGCAGCAAGAAGCTGAAGGACTTTTTGAACTGAGACAGCGGCTCCCTTTTCCAATTCCCGTGCTCAGCCGCAGCAAAAGGCTGACGGATTTTTTGCATGAAAAACACATGGCCTGTTCCAAATGGAACAGGCCATGTGTTTTATCTCCATGCCAAAGCAATACCGCCGGACAGAGCACCATCCGGCGGCCGGTTTGACCGTCACCGGCCATGCCGGTCCGGAGCGTCCTCCCCGCTTTGCGGGGGACGGTCCGTTCCGCTGCGGTGAAGCGCCAGCTTCATCAGGCGGCTGCGGACTGCCAGAACCGCAACCGTCAGCAATATAACGCCAAGCACAGCCATTGTCAGGTCTCTCCTTTCCGTCTGTTCACAAAACGGTTTCAGCATCCCATGTCCGGTGCAGTGTCTCCCAGGCGGGCATCCCGGCGCGCAGGGTATCCCAGTTGGGCATGGGGAGCCTGGGACTGCGCTCCCGCAGCGCCATAAAGGCGCGATCCAGCGCTTCCAGTTCCGATACCGCGTGGCGGCAGTGGTCCGACGCGGCCAGACGCCCCACCGCCGTCTTTGCCATGAACCACAGCATCACACACATGGCCGCCCGGCGGAGACCCGGCTCAAAGTAACGGTCGTCGCCCTCTGGTAAAATCGGATACCCCAAGGACCGCAGGAGGCGGTAACCCTCGGCTACGGCGTCCATCATCTGGCGGCGCTGGCGGCGGGTGGATCGTCTCAGATCGCAGTCTGTCTGATAGCAGAGGTATGCAATGGGCAGGATGAAGGCCAGATGGCATTTGTACCAGGCGTCCATGTCCGGCACATAGTCCACGCGATACGCCTGCCCGGCGAACAGCTTCTGAAAAACGGCCTTGACCGCCTCGTCCGGCTCGCCGCGGAGCGTCCCGCAGGTCAGAGACCCGGCGCCCATCCGGACGCAGACGGCCTTTCCGTCCTCCCGCCGCCCGCCGGTGCCCTGAAAGCCAAACAGCACGGTCTTGGGGGCGGCGCTGCCGTCCAGTATGGCCCGCTCCATCTCCGGCGCGGCTATGTTGTTGCCCACCAGGCACACCAGCGGCGTGTCCGCCGCCGCCAGCTCCGGCAGGACGGCATGCATCTGCTGGAACTGCATGACGGCAAAGACGGCGTCATAGCGGACGCCGGCGTCCAGCGCGCCGGTGATGTGTGGACGGTCCACCGTGCCGGTCCGCTGGAGATAGTGGCGGATCACCAGTCCCTTTTCCTCCAGGTCCCGCTTCCGCCGCCCCCGGGCCAGCACGGTCACATCGTTTCCCGCTGCGCACAGCACATGGGCCAGATAGCTTCCGATGACGCCCGCGCCATACACCAACACCTTCATGTCCCCACGCCTTCCCTTTCTCAGCCGGACTGTCCGGCCGCTTCAAACGCGCTCTCAGGCAGGGCCGCCGCCAGCACGCAGGCCGCGTCCAGCAGCTCCTCCTCGGTGAGGGTCAGTCCCATCCGGGGGATCCGTACCTGGAGCTGTTCCACTTTGCTCTTGAAGTCCCTCGCCAGCAAAAATCCCGTGTCCGTCAGATAGACCTTGCCATACCGCTCCCGCACCAGCAGCCCGCGGTCCATCAGGACCCCCAGCATCCGGGTCACGGAGGGCTTGGACACCGCCAGGGCCTTGGCGATCTCCACCGCGCCCACGTCCGGCGTAGTCCGGCCCAGGTCATAGATCGCCAGAAGATAGCGCAGATGCGTCTCTGTCAATCCCATAGTTTCTCCTCCACTCCTCTGAAAATCAGGAAGGAGACGCGGACAGCTTCCCTTTGTCCGCGTCTCCTTTCGCCTGATACTCTCGTTTATTTGTGATGGCAGCCGCCGCAGCTGCTGCAATCACCGTTGCAGTGTCCGCCCGACTTATGGGACTTCCACAGAGACCGGACGGCCAGGGCGACTACGACGACCAGGACCGCGATCACAATTGCGTTTCCAAGGATACTGGGCATCGCTGTGCCCTCCTTTCTGAATTACTTCTTCGCAGCGGCAGCGGCCACGGAAGTCAGGTGACGGGTCTCGCCCTCAGGCTGATAGCCCTTGCGGAACAGCAGGTAGATGATGCCGATCAGGGCGGCGGCAGCCACCACGGTCCACAGGCCGAAGGGAGCAACGCCGGCGATCAGGCCGCCGATCTGATAGACGATCAGGGCAACCACATAGGCGAAGCCGCACATATAGCCGATAGCGCCCAGGGTCCACTTCCAGTTGTTCATCTCGCGCTTGATGGCGCCCATAGCGG
>JAUNGH010000243.1 GCA_030524605.1 Oscillospiraceae bacterium
CGAAAAGTTTTCCGTCTTCGCCCGGGGCACCGCCAATGAAAACGTGCTGACCATGCTGATGATCTACATCCTGGCCGGCGCCTTCTCCACGGTGGCCAAGGCCATGGGCGGCGTGGACGCCACCGTGAACCTGGGCCTGAGCATCGTGCCGGCCCACCTGCTGGCGGTGGGCGTCTTCGTCATCTCCGCCTTCATGGGCACCGCCACCGGTACCTCCATGGGCACCATCACCGCCATCGTCCCCATCGCCGTGGGCGTGGCGGACAAGAGCGGCCTGAGCATCCCGCTGCTGCTGGGGGCCTGCGTGGGCGGTGCCATGTTCGGGGACAACCTCTCCATGATCTCCGACACCACCATCGCCGCCACCCGCACCCAGGGCTGTGCCCTGCGGGACAAGTTCCGGGTCAACTTCCTCATCGCCCTGCCCGCCGCCGTCATCACCGCCCTGGCCCTGCTGGCGGCGGGACAGCCGGAGAGCGCCGCCGGGATGGGCGGCCTGTCCTTCAGCATCGTCAAGGTGCTGCCCTATGCGGCGGTGCTGGGCCTGGCCCTGGCGGGGGTCAACGTGTTTTTGACGCTGACGGTGGGCATCTTCGGCGCCGGCATCATCGGCATCGCCGCCGGGGACCTGACGGTCTTCACCCTGGCCCAGAGCATCTGGGACGGCTTCACCGGCATGAGCGAGATCTTCTTCCTGGCCCTGTTCTGCGGCGGGCTGTCGGAGCTGATCGCCCACAACGGCGGCATCGCCTGGCTCATGGAAAAGCTCCGCCGCACGATCCGGGGCGGCAAATCCGCCCAGGTGGGCATCGCCGCCATGGTCTCCCTGGCGGACTGCGCCACGGCGAACAACACCGTGGCCATCATCGTCAGCGGCAATGTGGCCCGGGACGTGGGGCGGGAATACCGGGTGGACCCCCGCCGCGCCGCCTCGCTGCTGGACGTGTTCTCCTGCGTGTTCCAGGGCCTGCTGCCCTACGGCGCCCAGCTGCTGACGGCGGCCACCCTCACCACGCTGAACTACGGCATCGAGATGAGCCCGGTGGAGATCGTGCCCTACATGTGGTACTGCTGGATCCTGGCGGCCTTCGGCCTGCTGTCCGTCTTCGTCCCCTATGCCGACGGCGTCTGCCGGAAGGACCCCTGGAACTGGACGTACAACGTGCCGGAATCCGGCGTGGCCGCGAAAAAGGCCGCGCGGGAAGAGGCGTGATCAAAAAAATAAGAGCGCCGGCATCGCCGGCGCTCCTGCTTTATTTCCTCTCCGCCAGGGACTGGTGAAGCTGCTCTGTGAACTGAATGGAATCCGCCACGGACTGCTCCAGCAGCCGGACGAACCGCTCCACCGGGGGCGGGAGCTTGCCGTTCCGGGGCACAATCCAGCCGATGCGGATATCGCCCTTGGCCGCCAGGGGGACTGTGACCACCGCCTGGCTGATGAAGCTCTCCACCAGCAGTCCGCTGCCGGTGGTGAAGGCGTCGGTCCGGGCCAGCACGTTCATCATGGTGGCCCGGTTGTTCACGCTGATGCAGCGGTCCGGCCGCTTCAAAGACAGCTCCTGATATTCCTCGGAGAAGTCCGCGGCCACGCCCTGGGCGTGCTCGAAGGAGACGTAGGGATAGCCCTCCAGATCCGCCTCCGTCACCGCGTCCAGCCCCGCCAGGGGGTGGCCCTTGCGGACGTACACGCAGGGGGAGACGGCGGCCACCTCGTGAAACTCCAGCTCCCGGGCGTCCAGCAGGCGGCGGATCATCTTCTCCGTCAGCTCCGTCAGAAAGATGACGCCGATGTCCGCCCGGTGGTCGTACACATCGTCGATGACGGCGTCCATGCCGGTCTCCTTGATGGAATAACGGTAGCGGTTGTCCTCCGCCGTGCCCAGCATCCGCAAAAAGGCGTCCTCGGTAAAGGGATAGCGCTGGGTGGAGACGGAAAAGCGGGCGGGCGCGGCGGCGTCCCGGCCCTCGCCGTACAGGCGCTCGATGCGCTGCTTCTGTTCCAGCAGGGATACCGCGTAGCTGAGAAATTCCTTGCCCTCCGGCGTAAACTCCACGCCCCGGTTGCTGCGGACGAAAAACTGGATGCCCAGTTCCTCCTCCAGCTCCCGCACCGCTGTGGAGATCCCGGATTGAGACAAAAACAGCTTGTGGGCCGCCTTGTTGATGGAGCCGCACCGGGAGATTTCCACCACATAGGTCAGCTGCTGAAACGTCATGTCACCGCCCCCTTGCGTTCATCTATCTGTATTATAGGCGGGATGGGGAGGGATGTCAAACCCCGGCCCCGCCGGTTGGAGCGGGCGGCATGGAAGGGAAGGGGTGTATGCGGGGAAACCGCAGGGTTTCCCTGCGCGATTTCAGTCAGCCCGCCGCAGTACCCGCAAGGGGCACGCCGCATCCGTAAAGCGGCAAAGCCGCTAACGGCTGCGCAGCGGCCCGTTTTGCCGAAGGCGAAATGGGAAAGCACCAAAAGAAAAAGACAGGCATTGCCTGTCTTTTTCTTTTGCCTCATGATGGCAAACCTGCTATTTTTTCGCTGCCTCGTCTCCCAACCGCGAACCCAGCGAAGCGGATCGCGGTTGGAAGCGAAGAAAAAGCCTGTCCGGCGCATGGGAAAAGCCCCAAGGCGTTTCCCATCGCCTCAGGGCTTTTCTGAACTGGTGCGCGAGGCGGGACTTGAACCCGCACGTCCGTAAAGGACACTAGAACCTGAATCTAGCGAGTCTGCCAATTCCACCACTCGCGCGTATCCATATGTACTTGAAAGGGAAGAAAAAGCTTGCCCGGCGATGGAAAACCACCAAGTGATTTTCCATCACCGCAGGGCTTCAAAGCTGGTGCGCGAGGCGGGACTTGAACCCGCACGTCCGTAAAGGACACTAGAACCTGAATCTAGCGAGTCTGCCAATTCCACCACTCGCGCGCATA
>JAUNGH010000244.1 GCA_030524605.1 Oscillospiraceae bacterium
CCTGATCCCCGGCAAGGCCGAGATGAAGAACGGCCAGCTGGTGGTCAAGAGCGAGCTGGGCGGCCACACCTTCTCCGCCGAACATCTGACCACCGAGGCCCGGCCCGCCAGCGGCGAGTTCGACTGCGTGCTGGCCGTCCGTCCCGAGCAGATCCTGATCTCTCGGGAGCCTGTGGAGGGCGCCCTGCCTGTCACCATCTACGCCAGCCAGCCCGCCGGTTCCGAGACCATCACCACCCTGAAGGCCGGCGATGAGGAGTTCCTTGCCAAGGAGATCGGCCAGGTACGCTACGATCTGGACCAGAAGGTCTGGGCCGTCATTGACCAGGACAAGATCAACGTCTATAATAAGGAAACCACCCGTCTCATTAAGCGCGCGGTCTGATCCGCGAGTTTATAGATCACCCAAAGCAAATTTTCCCCAAGTTTTCAAAAACGAAAGGAGTAGAACCGATGAAAATGAAGAAGCTCTTAGCACTGCTGCTGACCATGGCTATGGTCCTCAGCCTGGCTGCCTGCGGCAGCAAGGACGAGACCCCCAGCGCCTCCGGCGACGAAGGCGAGGGCGGCGCCACCGCTGAAAGCACCCTGCCTCTGGGCTATGATCCTGAGACCGGCACCGAGGCCTATGGCCCCTACTACGACGAGTGGAGCGACATGACCGACGAGGAGCTCTACGAAATGGCCAAGGAGGAGGTCGCCAACGGCGCCGACACCATCAATGTCTATGCCACCTCCTCCAAGATGCTGAAGGTCGTGGATACCTGGAATGAGCTGTATCCCGAGCTGAAGCTGGAGGTCTCCGACCTGGACTCCGACGAGGTTCTGAGCAAGGCCGAGATCGAGTGCGAGACCAACAACATCACCGCTGACGTCCTGCAGACCAAGGACGTGAACGGCGACGTGTTCTTCAAGTACTACAGCCAGGGCGTTATCGAGCCCTTCTATCCCAGGGACATCTGCTCTCACATCGACGAGGAAAACCTGAAGTTCAGCTATCCTCTGTATGCCTCTCAGGCTTTCTGGTATTACAACACCGCCGCGTTCTCTGAGCAGCCCATCCAGAGCTGGTGGCAGATCATTGAGAAGAACGACGACGGCAGCCAGAAGTATCGCCTGTATGCCAAGGAGATCGGCCAGGAAACCGCTTACCTGTCCCTGTTTGCCAGCTTCATCACCAATGCCGCGGAGATGGAGCAGTCCTATAAGGACATCTACGGCGAGGATCTGGAGTACACCTATGACGCTTCCAAGTTCGACTTCGAGGTGCCTGAGAACAACGCCGGCGTTGAATATCTGTGGCGCTTCAGCCAGTGCAAGATGACCTTCATCGGCGACGGCGACGAGCTGGTGCTGGCCGTCCATAACTCCACCGCCGAGGAGCCCGCTCTGGCCCTGGCGTCTGCCGGTAAGATCACCAACCGCGACGAGTCCGGCTACGACATCGCCTGGTGCGTGAACCTGACTCCCTACACCGCGCTGCTGAACACCGAGTCCATGTTCGCCGTCAAGGGCTGCGACAACCCCGCCGGCGCCCGCCTGTTCATCCGCTTCGTCACCGGCGGCGCCGATGGCAAGAGCGGCGGCCTGAAGCCCTTCTCCAAGGAAGGCAACTGGATGCTGCGCGACGACGTTGAGGACGACTGGAACCCCGAGCCTCTGGCGAACCTGGGCGCCCGCGCCAACGATCTGGACGCCATCTACAGCATCTATCCTGACGTTCAGGATATGTGGACCCTGTGGCTGAACCAGAACCCCAACATGTAATACTGCGCCGCTGAATGCGGCCCCGCCGGGCGGGCGGCCAATCGGCCGCCCGCCTTTTCAAAAGGAGGAACCCCATGCCAGGCAGAAACCCCATTGAGGAACAAGAGTATAATAAGAAAGTCACCAAGGCGGCGGAGAGCTTCTGGTCCGCTTTCCAGATGACGGAAAACGGCAAGGTGAAGAGCACGCTGCTGCTGTATTCCTTCTGCCTCTGCTGGGTATTCATCGCCGTTTACGGTGTGCTGTTCTTCTTCCTGCTGGACCCGCTGGACGCGCTGACTGCCGGGCTGCCGGTTTTTGCCGTGAATCTGGTCGAGGCGCTGGTGCCCACTGTGGCCGGCGCGGCGATCTGCAGCCTGACCTGGTTTTTGTCCAGAACGGAGAAGCGCCTGCTGCCGGCGGCATACCTCTGGTTGTTTTTGCTGATGCTGGCCTGCCTTATTACCCTGCTGATCTATTCAAACGGCGAGCGGGAGGTTCAGCTTATGATCCTGCAAGTTTTTGGAATGTTCGTGCTGCCCCCCCTTGTGCTGGGCGGAGGCTCGGCGATGTTCCTGTACTACCGATACTGGAAAAATAAGCCCCCTGTTGCGCCCGCGGCAGAGCTTAAGAAAAGGCAGTGAGACGATGATCGATACCGTATTATTTGATATGGGCGGCACGCTGGAGGATATTTACACCGACGACGCCAGCCGTGAGGAATCCGCCCGCGAGGTCCTGCGCATCCTCCGGGAAAAGGGGATCGCTGCGGACATGGATGTTCCCACCGCCGTCAAAAAGCTGGCGGACGGCTGGGATCGTTACGCCGCGTACCGCGGCCCCACCAACCGTGAGTTGAAGCCGGAGGAGATCTGGGGCAACTATGTCCTCACGGACTTCGGCCTGGATTTTGAGACCGTCAAGCCCTTTGCGGAGGAGCTGGCCCACATGTGGGAGGTCACGTACTACCACCGCAGTCTCCGCCCCGGCGTTGTGGAGATGCTGGAGGGCCTGAAGGGCCTGGGCATGAAGCTGGGCGTTATCAGCAACACCGCCAGCCTGTACCAGGTGTTCTGGATTTTGAAGGAGTACGGCATCCGGGATTATTTTCAGGATGTGACGCTGTCCTCCGTCACCGGCTACCGGAAGCCGGACCCCAATA
>JAUNGH010000245.1 GCA_030524605.1 Oscillospiraceae bacterium
CACCCGCCCGTCCTTCACGTCCAGGCAGGGGATGATGCGTTTTGCCAGCATTGGCCTCGCCTCCCATTCAGTCTTGCACGGCCTGGATAACCGTTTTCAGATCCAGCCGCCCCGTGTACAGCGCCTTGCCCAAAATGGCGGCATGGGTGCCGATGCGCCGCAGCTCCTCCAGCTCCGCCAGAGAGCTGACGCCGCCGGAGGCCGTCACCCGCAGGCCCTTGATCTCCGCCAGTTCCCGGTAAAGGTCCAGATTGGTGCCCTTCTCCGC
The DNA here is from genome assembly GCA_030524605.1 of Oscillospiraceae bacterium. Lineage (GTDB taxonomy): Bacteria > Bacillota > Clostridia > Oscillospirales > Oscillospiraceae > Oscillibacter. The sequence continues at coordinate 269 of JAUNGH010000245.1, forward strand.
GCCGTCCCGGCTGATGTCGGTATAGATGACGGTGGTGACGCCCGCGTTTACCAGCCTGCGGCAGAAGTCCACGCCCTTTTCATCGGACAACTCCTTCCAGCCGTTGACGGCCACGTACCCGTCCCGGGCGTCCACGCCCACGGCAATTTGATCGCCGTATTTCTCCGCCATGCGGGCGGTGAAGGCGAAGTCCTTGACGGCGACGGTGCCCAGGATGCACCGGCCCACCCCCAGGTCCAGGTACTGCCGGATGCGGTCCTCCGTGCGGATGCCGCCGCCCACCTCGATGTACAATCCGCCCTGCTTGGCGATGGCGGCGATGGTCTCAAAATTCGCCAGGGTGCCGTCCTTGGCGCCGTCCAGGTCCACCACATGGAGGTATCTGGCCCCGGCGGCGATAAAGTCCCGTGCTGCGGCGCAGGGGTCCTGGCCGTAGACGGTCATTTTGTCGTAATCGCCCTGATAGAGCCGGACCACCTGTCCGTCCCGCAGGTCGATGGCGGGAAAAATCTGCATAACCCGTTCTCTCCGTTCTCGTTATAAATGCTCCTTGCAGGAGAGCTCCTCCACTTCCAGCTTGAAAACGCACACGGCGTCCAGCATCTCCGGGGAGAACTCCCACCGGCTCCGGCCCGTGTTTTGCAGCATGATGGCCTCCAGGCCGGCCCGCTTCTCCTCCGGCGTATCCACGATGGATACCCTTCCGCCGCCGATGACGCTGCGGAAGCGGGCGGAATAGCCGCAGGCCCGGTCGCTTTCGTTCAGCTTGTAGTGGGTGTCCAGTTCAAACCCGGCGTATCCGGTCTCGCGGATCAGGTCGAGCTTGCGGCCCTCCTTCGCGCCGTGGAAGTAGAACACCCGCCTGCCCGCCTCCCGGACAAAGCCAAAGCTCAGGGGCACGATGTAGGCGCGCCCCCGGTCACAAAACCCCAGGCGGCAGCAGTGGCAGTCCCGGATGATGCCGTCGATGGCCGCCTGGTCGGTGATCTCCCGGTCTTTTCTTCTCATGGCAGGCTCCTTTTCACAACTCCGCAAACGCCTTCAGCAGCCGCAGGCCCGCGTCGCCGGACTTCTCCGGGTGGAACTGGGTGCCGTAGACGTTCCCGTTCCGCACCACGCCGGTGACGTCCACATTGCCGTAGCGGGAGGTGCCAAGGGTGCCGGCTTCACAGTCCGTGGCGTAGAAGCTGTGGACGTAATAGACGTACTCGCCGTCCCTGAAATACTGGAACAGCGGGTCGTCCTTCCGGATTTGCAGGCTGTTCCAGCCCATGTGGGGGACCTTCAGCGTCTTGTCCTCCAGATCGTTATGGAGATCCACCACCTGCCCGGGCACCAGGCCCAGGCCGGGATGCTCGCCGTACTCAAACCCACGGTCGAACAGCAGCTGCATCCCCAGGCAGATGCCAAGCAGGGGCTTTTTCTCCGCCTCCTCCCGGATGACCGGCACCAGGCCGGTATCGTCCAGCTTGGCCCTGGCGTCGCCGAAAGCGCCCACGCCGGGGAGGATGATGCGCTCCGCCGCCCGGAGACGGGCCGGGTCCCGGGTGATCTCCGTCTCCAGCCCCAGGGCTTTCAGGCTGGAGGACAGGGAGAACAGGTTTCCCACGCCGTAATCTACAATTGCGATCATTTACAGCACACCTTTCGTGCTTGGAATTTCACCCGCGTGCTTGGGATCTGCGGCTACTGCCATGTTCAGCGTCCGGCCCATACCCTTGAACACGGCCTCCAGGATGTGGTGGGTGTTCTCCCCCGCCATCTGCCGGATGTGGATGGAGGCGGGGCAACTGCGCACGAAGGCCAGCCAGAACTCCTTGGCAAGCTCCGTGTCGAAATCCCCCACCCTGGCGCTGGGCAGCTCCACCGCCCAGCCCAGATAGTCCCGGCCGGAGAGATCGCAGGCGCACAGCACCAGCGTCTCGTCCATGGGCAGCAGGAACTGGCCGTAGCGGGTGATGCCCCGCTTGTCCCCCAGGGCCTGGGTAAAGGCCCTGCCCAGGCAGATGCCGATGTCCTCCACCGAGTGGTGGTAGTCCACCTGGGTGTCGCCGTGGCAGGTGACGCTCAGGTCAAAGTCGCCGTGGCGGGCGAACAGCTCCAGCATGTGGTCCAGGAAGCCGCAGCCGGTGGAAATATCCCCTTTGCCGGCGCCGTCCAGGTTCAGTGTCAGCTCGATCTGGGTCTCACGGGTTTCCCGTTTGATGCTTGCGGTACGCATGGCGCGCCTCCTTTACAGTTCTTCCAGCAGGCGGGACACCTCGTCCACCAGGGCTGCCATCTGCTCCAGGGAGCCGATGGTGATGCGGACATAGTCCCGGATGCGGGGTGCGCCGGCCCACCAGCGCACCAGGATGCCGTTTTCCTTCAGCCGCCGGTAGAGGTCCTCGCCGGAAATTTTGTCGGACCTTACGAAGATGAAGTTGGCCGAGGAGGGCAGGACGGTGAAGCCCATCTCCTCCAGCGCCCCCACCACCCAGGTGCGGTTGCCCTGGATGGCGGCGCAGCACTTCTGGAAGTACGGCTCGTCCTCCACCGCGGCGGCGCCGGCGACGATGGAAAGGCGGTTGACGTTGTAGGGGTTGAAGCTGTACTTCACCCGGTTCAGGGCGGAGATCAGCCCGGCGC